>NZ_JBICJS010000056.1:0-578 GCF_043103305.1 Pseudomonas sp. YQ_5
CTGTCCCGTCAGGTAGGCGTTCCGTACATCGTGGTCTTCCTGAACAAGGCTGACCTGGTAGACGACGCTGAGCTGCTGGAACTGGTCGAGATGGAAGTTCGCGACCTGCTGTCCACCTATGACTTCCCAGGCGACGACACTCCGATCATCATCGGTTCGGCTCGTATGGCGCTGGAAGGCAAAGACGACAACGAAATGGGTACTACCGCTGTCAAGAAGCTGGTAGAAACTCTGGACAGCTACATTCCTGAGCCAGTTCGTGCCATCGACCAGCCGTTCCTGATGCCGATCGAAGACGTGTTCTCGATCTCGGGTCGTGGTACCGTTGTTACCGGTCGTATCGAGCGTGGTATCGTCCGCGTTCAGGATCCGCTGGAAATCGTTGGTCTGCGTGACACCACCACCACCACCTGCACCGGTGTTGAGATGTTCCGCAAGCTGCTGGACGAAGGTCGTGCTGGCGAGAACTGCGGCGTTCTGCTGCGTGGTACCAAGCGTGACGACGTTGAGCGTGGCCAGGTTCTGGTCAAGCCAGGTTCGGTCAAGCCGCACACCAAGTTCACCGCAGAAGTCTACGT
>NZ_JBICJS010000057.1:0-10483 GCF_043103305.1 Pseudomonas sp. YQ_5
GAAACAAACGTAGGAGCGAGCGCAGCTCGCGATGCGCCGCGCGGGCGGCGCTCGATCTCACTGGCGACACAACCCTTACGACAAACACTCCCCACCACCACCACCACCCCACCACCACTCCACCAATAAAAACGCAAAAAAAAGGGCGACCCGAGGGTCGCCCTTTTTACCGATCAAACAGAACTCAGTTCTGCTTGGCCATTGCTTCGCGCAGCAGCGCAGCCATGGTGGTGTCGGCAGCAGCTTCCGGAGCGTTTTTCAGGCTCTGGATAGCTTCGCGCTCTTCAGCGTCGTCTTTCGATTTGATCGACAGGCTGATAACGCGGGACTTGCGGTCAACGCTGATGATCTTGGCTTCGATCTCTTCGCCTTCCTTCAGAACGTTACGCGCGTCTTCAACGCGGTCACGGCTGATTTCGGAAGCTTTCAGAGTGGCTTCGATGTCGTCGGCCAGGGTGACGATGGCGCCTTTGGCGTCAACTTCTTTCACGATGCCCTTGACGATAGCGCCCTTGTCATTGACAGCAACGAAGTTGGAGAACGGATCGTCTTCCAGCTGCTTGATGCCCAGGGAAATGCGCTCGCGCTCTGGGTCGACCGACAGGATGACGGTTTCCAGCTCGTCGCCCTTCTTGAAACGACGTACGGCTTCTTCGCCGGTTTCGTTCCAGGAGATGTCGGACAGGTGAACCAGGCCGTCGATGCCGCCGTCCAGACCAATGAAGATACCGAAGTCGGTGATCGACTTGATGGTACCGGTGATCTTGTCACCCTTGTTGAACTGGCCGGAGAAGTCTTCCCATGGGTTGGACTTGCACTGCTTGATGCCCAGGGAGATACGACGACGCTCTTCGTCGATGTCCAGAACCATGACTTCCACTTCGTCGCCAACCTGAACGACTTTCGACGGGTGGATGTTCTTGTTGGTCCAGTCCATTTCGGAAACGTGTACCAGACCTTCAACGCCTTCTTCCAGCTCAGCGAAGCAGCCGTAGTCGGTCAGGTTGGTAACGCGAGCCTGTACGCGAGTACCTTCTGGGTAACGGGCAGTGATAGCTACCCACGGATCTTCGCCCATCTGCTTCAGACCCAGCGAAACGCGGTTGCGCTCACGGTCGAACTTCAGAACGCGTACGTCGACTTCGTCGCCAACGTTAACGATTTCCGATGGGTGCTTGATGCGCTTCCAGGCCATGTCGGTGATGTGCAGCAGGCCGTCGATACCGCCCAGGTCCACGAATGCGCCGTAGTCGGTGAGGTTCTTGACGATACCTTTGACTTGCTGGCCTTCCTGCAGGGTTTCCAGCAGGGCTTCGCGCTCGGCGGAGTTCTCGGCTTCCAGCACGCTGCGACGGGAAACGACAACGTTGTTGCGCTTCTGGTCCAGCTTGATGACCTTGAATTCCAGCTCTTTGCCTTCCAGGTGGGTGGTGTCGCGCACTGGGCGGACATCAACCAGGGAGCCCGGCAGGAACGCACGGATGCCGTTAACGTCGACAGTGAAGCCGCCCTTAACCTTACCGTTGATAACGCCCTTGACCACTTCTTCGGCGGCGAAAGCTGCTTCCAGAACAATCCAGCACTCGGCGCGCTTGGCTTTTTCACGGGACAGCTTGGTTTCGCCAAAGCCGTCTTCGACCGCGTCCAGCGCAACGTGAACTTCGTCACCGACCTTGATGGTCAGCTCGCCAGCTTCGTTGTAGAACTGCTCGAGCGGGATGACGCCCTCGGACTTCAGGCCAGCGTGTACGGTAACCCAGTCGCCGTCGATGTCGACAACGATACCGGTGATGATCGCACCCGGCTGAAGATTGAGGGTTTTCAGGCTTTCTTCAAAGAGTTCTGCAAAGCTTTCGCTCATTTTAATTCCTGTAGATTCGGGCGAAACAAACGCCCATAACCACATTCCAGACAATGTGGGTTCGTTTTAAGTAAAGGAAAGCCGGCAGGACGTTGACTGGTGCCCCTGCCTGCTTTCCTGGTTATCAGATAAGGTCGCGCTGGGCGATCTCGCTTCTGATACGTTGCAACACCTGCTCGATGGACAACTCGGTAGAGTCCAACTGAATGGCATCAGCCGCTGGTTTCAGCGGGGCCACTGCACGTTGGGTGTCACGCTCATCACGCGCACGAATCTCATCCAGCAGACTCGACAGACTAACATCTTCACCTTTGCCCTTCAACTGCAGGTAGCGGCGACGTGCGCGCTCCTCCGCGCTGGCGGTGAGGAAGACCTTCAAGGGCGCATCCGGGAACACCACAGTACCCATGTCGCGACCGTCAGCAATCAGCCCCGGCAATTCGCGGAACTCACGCTGGCGGACCAGCAGCGCATCACGCACCGCCGGCAGCGAGGCCACCATCGATGCACCGGCACCGACGGTTTCGGTACGGATGACGTTGCTGACGTCCTCACCCTCAAGGATGATCTGTTGCAGCTTACCGGGCTCGGAAGCGATGAACTGCACATCCAGATGGGCGGCAAGTTTGGTGAGCAGCTCTTCGTTGGTCAGGTCGACACCGTGGTTGCTGGCATTGAATGCCAGCAACCGATACAGCGCGCCGGAATCCAGCAGCTTCCAGCCCAGCTCGCGAGCCATCAACCCGGCGACCGTGCCCTTGCCCGAGCCGCTAGGCCCGTCGATGGTGATAACCGGTGCCAGCGAATTCACGACTTGCCCTCTTCTGCCACGCGAATCCCCACTTCGGCGCACAGCGCCAGGAAGTTGGGGAACGAGGTGGCGACGTTGGCGCAGTCGTGAATGCGAATTGGCGCACTGGCGCGCAGCGAGGCCACACTGAAGGCCATGGCGATGCGGTGATCACCATGCCCATGCACTTCGCCACCGCCCAACTGGCCGCCGTCGATGATGATGCCGTCCGGGGTCGGCTCGCACTTGATGCCCAAGGTGATCAGGCCATCAGCCATCACCTGGATGCGATCGGACTCCTTCACCCGCAGCTCTTCGGCGCCACGCAGCACGGTACGCCCTTCGGCACAGGCAGCTGCCACGAACAATACCGGGAATTCGTCGATGGCCAGCGGCACCAACGCTTCAGGAATGTCGATACCCTTCAGCTTGGCTCCGCGCACACGCAGGTCGGCTACAGGTTCGCCGCCCACTTCACGCTGGTTTTCCAGGGTGATATCGCCGCCCATCAGGCGCAGGATGTCGATCACGCCGGTACGGGTCGGGTTGATGCCGACATGCTCCAGTACCAGCTCGGAGCCTTCAGCGATAGAGGCTGCCACCAGGAAGAACGCTGCCGAAGAAATGTCAGCCGGCACTTCGATGCGGGTAGCGGTCAGCTTGCCACCGGACTGTAGCGAGGCAACTGGGCCGTTGCTGTCGACCGCATAGCCAAAACCGCGCAGCATGCGCTCGGTGTGGTCACGGGTAGGCGCAGGCTCGGTGACAGTGGTCTTGCCTTCGGCGTACAGGCCGGCCAGCAGCAAGCAGGATTTGACCTGGGCGCTAGCCATCGGCAGCGTGTAGGTCAGCCCTTTGAGCTTGTGGCCACCGCGAATGGTCAGCGGCGGGCGGCCTTCAGGGCCGGTCTCGACCACAGCGCCCATTTCGCGCAGCGGGTTGGCCACACGGTTCATCGGGCGCTTGGACAGCGAGGCGTCGCCGGTCATGGTGACGTCGAACGACTGGCCGGCCAACAGGCCCGACAGCAGGCGCATCGAGGTACCGGAGTTACCCACGTACAGCGGCCCTGGCGGCGGCTTGAGACCATGCAGGCCCACGCCGTGAATGGTCACACGACCGTGGTTGGGGCCTTCGATGACCACACCCATGTCACGAAATGCCTGCAGGGTCGCCAGCGCGTCTTCGCCTTCGAGGAAGCCTTCGACCTCGGTAGTACCTTCGGCCAGCGAGCCGAGCATGATCGAGCGATGGGAAATCGACTTGTCGCCCGGTACACGGATCCGCCCGTTCAGGCGGCCACCCGGTTGGGCCTGGAAAATCAGATCGTTGGCGTTCATAGCGTCCACATAGGCCCGGCGGGCCAGGATTTTACTGAAATGCTCGCGGGCAGCCCGTGCGCGGGTGAATACTCCCAGCAGCTGGTGCCCATCCCCTTCAGCGATCGCGTCGCGCAGGGCGTCGAGATCGCTGCGATATGTATCAAGTGTGCGCAGGACAGCGTCGCGGTTGGCGAGGAAGATGTCATGCCACATGGTCGGATCGCTGCCGGCGATTCTTGTGAAATCGCGGAATCCACCCGCAGCGTACCGGAAGATCTCGAGGTTTTCATTGCGTTTGGCCAGTGAATCGACCAGACCGAAGGCCAGCAGGTGTGGCAGATGGCTGGTGGCGGCCAGCACTTCGTCATGGCGCTCGACCGACATGTGCTCCACATCGGCATCCAGCGCACGCCACAGGCGGTCAACCAGGGCCAGCGCGGCGGGATCGGTTTCGGCCAGCGGCGTGAGGATAACCTTGTGCCGGCGGAACAAGGTGGCGTTGGAGGCCTCTACCCCGCTCTGCTCGGAGCCCGCGATGGGGTGGCCCGGGACGAAGCGCGGCAGGCGCGCACCAAAAACGGCACGGGCCTCACGCACGACGTTGCCCTTGGCACTGCCGACGTCGGTGATGATCGCATCACCCAGGTCGAGCTGGGCCAGGCGCGCCAGGACTTTTTCCATGGCCAGTATCGGTACGGCCAACTGAATGACATCGGCACCCACGCAAGCGGCGGCGAGGTCTTCTTCGCAGCGGTCGACCACACCCAAAGCCACGGCCTGCTTGCGCGACGGGGCATCAAGGTCGACACCGACCACTTCGCGGCACAAGCCGCTCTCACGCAGGCCCTTGGCGAACGAGCCACCGATCAGGCCCAGGCCGACCACGACCAGGCGGTTGATGATGGGTGCGGGTTTGGTTTTTGCTGCATTTACCACTGGTGCGAACCCTGTTCAGAAATCTAGGTAGCCTGTGAGGGCCATTGGGGCCGCGACGCGGCCCTTCGCGGGCTCGCCCGCTCCCACAGGGATCGGCATCACATGCTCACTGTGGGAGCGGGCATGCCCGCGAAGGGCTGCAAGGCCCCTGAATCAAAGCACCGCCTTCGGATAAGAGCCCAGCACCTTCAGCGCCACAGCCTCCTGGCTGATCTGCTCGAGCACCGCCTTGATCAGCGGGTCACGGTGGTGGCCGACGAAGTCGATGAAGAACACGTAGGTCCACTTGCCGCTGCGCGACGGGCGGGTCTCGATGCGGGTCAGGTCGATGCCGTTCTGATAGAACGGCACCAGCAACTCATGCAAGGCACCGGGCTTGTTGCTCATCGAAACGATGATCGAGGTCTTGTCGTCGCCGGTCGGCGGCACCTCCTGGTTACCGATCATCAGGAAGCGGGTGGAATTGTCCGGGCGGTCTTCGATCTTCTCGGCCAGACGGGTCAGGCCGTACAGGTTGGCCGCCATGTCGCCGGCGATCGCCGCCGAATTCCACTCACCCTTGACCCGCTTGGCCGCTTCGGCATTGCTCGATACGGCCACGCGCTCCACGTTCGGGTAGTGCGCGTCCAGCCACTTTCGGCACTGGGCCAGCGACTGGGCGTGGGAGTAGATGCGGGTGATACTGTCGGTCTTGGTGTTCTCGCCCACCAGCAGGTGGTGGTGAATACGCAGCTCGACCTCACCGCAAATCACCATGTCATGCTCAAGGAAGCTGTCCAGGGTGTGGCTGACCGCACCTTCAGTGGAGTTTTCCACCGGCACCACACCGAAGTTGACGGCACCGGCCGCCACCTCACGGAACACTTCGTCGATGGCCGCCATCGGCCGACTGATCACCGCGTGGCCGAAGTGCTTCATGGCCGCAGCCTGGGTGAAGGTGCCTTCAGGGCCGAGATAGGCGATTTTCAACGGCTCTTCCAAGGCGAGGCACGACGACATGATTTCGCGGAACAACCGCGCCATCTCTTCGTTGCCCAGCGGGCCTTTGTTGCGCTCCATCACGCGCTTGAGCACCGCAGCTTCACGCTCGGGACGGTAGAACACCGGTTTCTCGCCTTCTTTCAGCGAGGCAGTCTTGACCCGGGCAACTTCTTCGGCGCAGCGGGCGCGGTCGCTGATCAGCTCGAGGATTTTCTCGTCGAGGCTGTCGATGCGCACGCGCAGCGCCTTGAGCTCCTGTTCGGACATATCAGCCATGCTCCTTCTCGAATTCAGCCATGTAGCCTACCAGCGCTTCTACCGCTTCCAGGCCCAGGGCGTTGTAGATGGAGGCGCGCATGCCGCCAACCGAACGGTGGCCCTTGAGGTTGAGCAGGCCACGCGCGTCGGCGCCCGCGAGGAAGGCCTTGTCCAGGCGCTCGTCAGCCAGGCGGAACGGTACGTTCATCCACGAACGGGCGTTGACGCTGATCGGGTTGGTGTAGAACTCGCTGCGGTCGATGAAGCCGTAAAGGCGATCTTTCTTGGCACGGTTGCGCTGCTCCATGGCATCAACACCACCCTGCTCTTTCAGCCACTCGAAGACCAGACCCGAGAGGTACCAGGAGTAGGTGGCCGGGGTGTTGTACATCGACCCGTTGTCAGCTGAAACCTTGTAGTCGAGCATGGTCGGGCAGCTGCTGCGGGCATGACCCAACAGGTCTTCGCGCACGATCACCACCACCAGGCCGCTTGGACCGATATTCTTCTGCGCGCCGGCGTATATCAGGCCGTACTGCGACACATCGATCGGGCGCGAGAGGATGTCGGAGGACATATCGACCACCAACGGCACGTCACCGGTTTGCGGCACCCAGTCAAACTGCAGGCCACCAATGGTCTCGTTGGACGCATAGTGCACGTAGGCAGCGTTTTTGGTCAGGTTCCACTCGTTTTGGCCGGGGATGGCCAGGTAGTCGTAAGGCTTGGCGGTGGCAGCGACGTTAATGTTGCCGAAACGCCGCGCTTCCTCGATGGCCTTCTTCGACCAGATGCCGGTTTCGATGTAGTCGGCAGTGCCGTTTTCCGGCAGCAGGTTCAGCGGGATTTCAGCAAACTGCTGGCTGGCGCCCCCTTGCAGGAACAGCACCTTGTAGTTGGAGGGGACGGACAGCAGGTCACGCAGGTCCTGCTCGGCCTTTTCGGCGATGGCCACATAATCGTCGCTGCGATGGCTCATTTCCATCACCGACAAGCCCTTGCCACGCCAGTCCAGCATCTCGGCCTGTGCGCGCTGCAGGACAGCGTCAGGAAGCGCGGCAGGGCCTGCGCAGAAGTTAAAGGCTCGTTTGCTCACATCCACTCTCGCTCTGCCAAATAGAACAAAATCGTAATTCGGTGGCCACATTCCATGCAGGATCGGTGGCGCCTGCATCGCGGGCAAGCCCGCTCCTACACAGTCAAACGGGGCGACCTTGGTCGCCCCGCTCGGGTTTACGCTTGCTTACTCTTGCGGGGCCTCGTCGGCACCCGCAGCTTCTTCATTTTCATTGTCTGGCGCTGCAGCCTCGACACCCTCCTCGTCCGTCTCGATCACCTCATCGAGTTCGTCCTCGGACGGCTCCTGGATACGCTCCAGGCCCACCAGTGTCTCATCGGCCGCCAGCTTGATCAGCGTAACGCCCTGGGTGTTGCGGCTCAGGCTGGACACTTCGCCAACCCGGGTGCGAACCAGCGTGCCCTGGTCGGAAATCAGCATGATTTCCTCACCTTCCTGCACCTGGATAGCACCGATCAGCAGGCCGTTGCGCCCCTTGGTACCCATGGCGATCACACCCTGGCCACCGCGGCCGCGACGCGGGAACTTGGACAGCGGAGTGCGCTTGCCAAAGCCACGCTCGGAGGCGGTGAGGATCTGCGAGCCGGACTCGGGGATCAGCATCGAAATGATCCGCTGGCCTTTGCCCAGCTTCATGCCGCGCACACCACGGGCGTTGCGACCCATTTCACGCACGACGCTCTCGGCAAAGCGGATGACCTTGCCAGCGTCGGAGAACATCATGACTTCCTTGGCGCCATCGGTGATGGCCGCGGCAATCAGGGTGTCACCTTCCTTCAGCTTCAGGGCGATCAGGCCGTTGGAACGCGGACGGGCGAACTGCACCAGCGGGGTCTTCTTGACGGTGCCGGAAGCGGTCGCCATGAAGATGTACGCGCCGGTCGGCTCTGCAACCCACTCCGGGGTGTCACCGTCTTCTTCGTCGACCTCCTCGGCCTCTACCAGCTCACCCTCGAGCACGGCGTCTTCAGCCTCGTCCAGCTCTTCGTCGAGGTCGGCGTTCTGCTGCAGCGCTTCGAGGTCGATCTGCAGCATGGCGGTGATGCGCTCACCCTCCTCCAGCGGCAGCAGATTGACCAGCGGACGACCACGGGCAGCGCGGGACGCTTCGGGGATTTCGTAGGTTTTCTTCCAGTACACCTTGCCCTTGCTGGAGAACAGCAGCAGGGTGGCGTGGCTGTTGGCGACCAGCAGGTGCTCGATGTAGTCCTCGTCCTTCACGCCGGTCGCCGACTTGCCTTTACCGCCACGGCGCTGGGCCTGGTAGGCGGACAATGGCTGGGTCTTGGCATAACCACCATGGGAGATGGTGACCACACGCTCTTCTTCCGGGATCATGTCGCCGTAGTTGAGGTCGTGGCTGGCATTGAGGATTTCGGTGCGGCGGGCATCGCCGTACTCGGCACGGATGGCCTCCAGCTCCTCGCGAATCACTTCCATCAGGCGCTCGGCGCTGCTGAGGATGCGGATCAACTCGCCGATCTGCTCGAGGATTTCCTGGTACTCGGCCAGCAGCTTCTCGTGCTCCAGGCCGGTCAGGCGGTGCAGGCGCAGGTCAAGAATGGCCTGGGCCTGTTCCGGCGACAGGAAGTACTTGCCGTCATGCAGGCCGTACTGCTCCGGCAGGTCTTCAGGGCGGCAGGAATCGGCGCCGGCGCGCTCGACCATGACCTGCACGGCACTGGATTCCCACGGCGTGGAAACCAGGGCTTCCTTGGCTTCGGACGGCGTCGGCGAGGCCTTGATCAGGGCAATGACCGGGTCGATGTTGGACAGCGCGACCGCCTGGCCTTCAAGGATATGGCCACGCTCACGGGCCTTGCGCAGCTCGAATACCGTACGGCGGGTCACCACTTCACGGCGGTGGCGGACGAACGCTTCGAGCAGGTCCTTGAGGTTGAGCAGGCGCGGACGGCCGTCGACCAGGGCCACCACGTTGATACCGAACACGCTCTGCAGCTGGGTTTGCTGGTAGAGGTTGTTGAGCACCACCTCCGGCACCTCGCCGCGACGCAGCTCGATGACGATGCGCATGCCGTCCTTGTCGGACTCGTCGCGCAGCTCGGTGATGCCTTCGATCTTCTTCTCTTTGACCAGCTCGGCAATCTTTTCGATCAGGCGAGCCTTGTTCAGCTGGTACGGCAGCTCGGTGATCACGATCTGCTGGCGGCCGCCAACCTTGTCGATGTCTTCGATTTCGGAGCGGGCGCGCATGTAGATGCGGCCACGGCCGGTGCGATAGGCCTCGATGATGCCCTGGCGACCGTTGATGATGCCGGCAGTCGGGAAGTCCGGGCCAGGGATGTGCTGCATCAGCTCATCGATGGTGACTTCCGGGTTGTCGATGAGCGCCAGACAGCCATCGATGACCTCGCCGAGGTTGTGTGGCGGAATGTTGGTCGCCATGCCCACGGCAATACCGCTGGAACCGTTGACCAGCAGGTTGGGAATACGCGTCGGCATGACCGCCGGGATCTGCTCGGTGCCGTCGTAGTTGGGCACCCAGTCGACGGTTTCCTTGTGCAGGTCGGCCAGCAGCTCGTGGGCCAGTTTGGTCATGCGCACTTCGGTGTATCGCATGGCGGCAGCGTTGTCGCCGTCCACCGAACCGAAGTTGCCCTGACCGTCGACCAGCAGGTAGCGCAACGAGAACGGCTGGGCCATACGCACGATGGTGTCGTAGACCGCAGTGTCGCCGTGCGGGTGGTACTTACCGATCACGTCACCGACCACACGGGCGGATTTCTTGTACGGCTTGTTCCAGTCGTTGCCCAGTTCGCTCATCGCATAGAGAACGCGGCGATGCACGGGCTTCAAGCCGTCACGCGCATCGGGCAGCGCTCGCCCGACAATCACGCTCATCGCGTAGTCGAGGTAAGACTGTCTCAGTTCGTCTTCGATATTGACCGGGAGGATTTCTTTGGCCAGTTCGCCCATGAGAAGCCTGATTCCTTTTTCTGGTGAAACTTCGCAGCTCCATCAAGGGCCGAACGAAGCTCGCCGCCGCAGCGCATAAGGGTGCGACGACTTACGACAAATCAATGAGTTGTGCCATGGATCTGCGCAATGAAGGCCGCCGTGATGGGCGGTCTTGGAAACTGCCGGATGTTATCACAAAGGCGGGGGCGGTGGGGAGATGTGGCACGGGGGCTTGACGTGAATATTGTGTCGGCTGCAAGACCGAGCGCCGCCCGCGCGGCGCATCGCGAGCTGCGCTCGCTCCTACGTTTGTTTCGGGCCAGTAACACCTGTGGCAG
>NZ_JBICJS010000058.1:0-48105 GCF_043103305.1 Pseudomonas sp. YQ_5
GAACAGTCCACACAAGGCCACATTGCAGGACTGTAATCCCCGCCTCACCTTGCCGTTACCCAGCCCTCGCTAGGATGGCCGTGTCCGATCGGTTATTACGAGGCAAACACGATGAACCTGACCAAATACCTGCTGTTGGCCACCCTTGCCCTGGGCAGCGCCAGTGTTTATGCCGAGGGCGGTGCGGAGCGCTCCAGGCAGTTCTGGCAAGCCTTCCGCGAAGACCAGCAGCGACTGCACGGCGACAAGCAACAGGCTGTTGCCGAGCGCGAGCGCAAGGCGCAAGAGAAGGCGCGTGAGTTGGCCAAGGATTGAGGTAACGACACCTGCGCCGCGACGGCTCCTCGCCGCAGGTGTATTCAGGCGCCCATGCGGGCGCCTTTTTTATTTGCGCGCCAGCAGGGTGGCGCGGCGTGGGGCTGGCAGGCCTTCGATGGTCTTGCTGTGGTCGTTCGGGTCGAGGAAGTCGCTCAGCGACTGGTAGCGCATCCACTCGGTGCTGCGCTGTTCCTCGACGCTGGTCACGCTCACGTCGACGCAGCGCACATCGCTGAAGCCGGCACGGCGCAGCCAGCGGGCCAGCGCCGGTACCGACGGCAGGTACCAGACATTGCGCATCTGTGCGTAGCGGTCCTCAGGCACCAGCACCTGGTTTTCGTCGCCCTCGATAACCAGCGTTTCCAGCACCAGCTCGCCACCTTTGACCAGGCAGTCCTTGAGCGCCAGCAGGTGCTCGATGGGCGAGCGGCGGTGATAGAACACACCCATGGAAAACACGGTATCGAAACCTTCCAGGTTGGCGGGCAGGTCTTCCAGGGCGAACGGCAGGTGCCAGGCCGGCAACTCCGGCAGGTATTGCTGCACGGCCTGGAACTGGCAGAAGAACAGCCAGTTGGGGTCGACCCCGATCACCATGTCCGCGCCGGCGCCGAGCATGCGCCACTGGTAGTAACCATTGCCGCAGCCCACGTCGAGTACGCGTTTGCCCTTGAGGTCCAGGTGCGGGCCAACCCGCGACCACTTCCAGTCCGAACGCCATTCGGTGTCAACGTGCACGCCAAACAGGTCGAACGGCCCTTTGCGCCAGGGCGACAGGCCCATCAGTGCCTGGCGCATCTGCGCACGGGTGGCGTCGTCGCAGTCGCAATCCAGGCGCAACCCGTTGACCAGGTCGATTTCACTGGGTTGCAGGGCGGGCAGGGCTTCCAGCGCCCCGCGCCAGCGGTCGAGGTCACCGTGGCCCTTTTCCAGCTTGGCGTCCAGTTGCGCTCGCAGGCCTTGCGACCAGGAAGCCAGGGGCGTGCCCGCCAGGCGGCGGACGAGGGGAGACAGATCGATCATGGCAGGGCTATCAACGAGGCGAAGTTAAGGCATTGGAACCAAGGCACCACCTTCGAGAAACCGGCTGCGCGCAGGCGTTCCTGGTGGGCTTCGAGTGTATCGGGCTTCATCACGTTCTCGATGGCGCTGCGCTTCTGGGCGATCTCCAGTTCGCTGTAGCCATTGGCCCGTTTGAAATCCAGGTGCAGCTCATTGAGCAGGTCCTGCTCTTGCTCATCGGCGAAGCGCAGCTTCTCCGAGAGAATCAGTGCACCGCCGGGCAGCAGCACCTGGCGGATTCGCCCGAGCAGTTCAAGGCGCTGGTCAGGGGCGATGAACTGCAGGGTGAAGTTCATCGCCACGACCGAGGCGGGCTCGAAGGGCAGGGCAAGGATATCGGCCTCCAGCACCTGCACCGGCAGCAACTCCTGGAACATCGAATCTTGTGCAGTGAGGTACTGGCGGCAGCGCTCGACCATGGCGGCGGAGTTATCCACCGCGATTACCCTGCAGCCGTCACTGCGTACATGGCGACGCAGCGACTGGGTAACGGCACCCAGCGATGCGCCCAGATCGTACAGCGCGGTGCCTGGCTGGGCGAACCGAGCGGCCAGTACGCCGAGGTTCTCGACGATGGTTGGGTAACCGGGTACCGAGCGCTTGATCATGTCCGGGAACACACGCACGACGTCTTCGTTGAAGACGAAGTCGGGCACCTGCTCCAGGGGTTGGGAGAAAAGGCGGTCGGGTTGTTTGCTCACGGCGAATCCAGGCGGCTGGTGATAGGCAGGGGGCGCATTCTAGCCAAACCGCAGCCTGGATGCATGGTTGGCTGACCAGCGCTTTGCGTTCAATTGACCCGAATGGCGCAATCGAAGGTCTGCACCGGGCGCACTTCCGGGGCCCAGGGTTGCTGGTAGACCAATACCAGGTTCCCTTCGCCAGTCGCGCGGGCCTGGAAGCGCCAGGTTGACATGCCCGAGCTGCCGACGATGCCGGTGTCTTCAGGCGCGCTGTAAACCTCGGGGCCAAGGCTTTGCAACACGTTGGGCGCCGGGTTCTGTACCAGCCAGCGGTAGCCGGTGGTGGGGTTGCTGGGCAAGGTAAGCGTGAGGATCTGGCCGACCTGCAGGCGCTTGGGGCATTCGCTTTCGGCGTCTAGGTCAACGGGCTGCGACGGTTGTTGCGCGCAAGCAGAAAGCAGGGCAAAGCTCAGGGGAACGAGCAGACGAGGAGAGGTCATGGTGGCTCCGAAGGCTGGCGATGGCCTGAGGATAACCGATGATCGAGGAAATTTGTGTTGCCTGTGCCGGCCCTTTCGCGGGCAAGCCCACTCCTGCAAGGGTTCGCTATCCCTGTAGGAGCGGGCTTGCCCGCGAAGAGGCCGGTGCAGGCTAGAACAGCACTTTGGCCACGTCGGCAAAGCGCTTGGCGAAGTGAACTGTCAGGCCTTCGCGCAGGTACTCCGGCAGTTCTTCGAAGTCGCCGCGGTTAGGCTCAGGCAGGATCAGTTCGAAAATCTTCTGTCGCCGCGCCGCAATCACCTTCTCGCGCACGCCGCCAATCGGCAGTACCTGGCCAGTGAGGGTGAGCTCGCCAGTCATGGCGACACCTTTTTTGGCAGGCTGGTCGCGGGCCAGTGAAAGCAAAGCGCTGGCCATTGTGATGCCGGCACTCGGGCCGTCCTTGGGCGTGGCGCCTTCGGGTACGTGCAAGTGGATGAACGCTTCGTTGAAGAAACCTGTATCCCCGCCAAATTGCTTGAGGTTGGAACTGATATAGCTGTAGGCAATTTCGGCAGACTCCTTCATCACGTCACCCAGCTTGCCGGTCAGCTTGAAGCCGCGGTTGTGGGTGTGGATGCGGGTTGCCTCGATCGGCAGCGTGGCACCGCCCATGCTGGTCCAGGCCAGGCCGGTGATCACGCCTTTGCCTGCCAAAACCTGTTCGCTGCGGAACACCGGCATGCCGAGTGCTGTTTCCAGGTCTTTGGTACCGATCTTCAGCTTGGCTTCGGGGTTATCCAGCAGCTTGACCACAGCCTTGCGCACCAGTTTGCCCAGTTGCTTCTCCAACTGGCGCACGCCGGCTTCGCGGGCATAGCCGTCGATCACCATGCGCAGTGCGCTGTCGCTGATGCTGAGGCTGGTCTTGGAAACGCCGGCCTTTTCCAGCTGCTTGGGCCACAGGTGGCGCTTGGCGATGGTCAGTTTTTCTTCGGTGATATAGCCGGACAGGCGGATCACTTCCATGCGGTCGAGCAACGGCCCGGGTATTGAATCAAGGGTGTTGGCAGTGCACACGAACAGCACCTTGGACAAGTCCAGGCGCAGGTCGAGGTAGTGGTCGAGGAAGTCGACGTTCTGCTCGGGGTCGAGGGTTTCCAGCAACGCTGATGCCGGGTCACCCTGGTAACTCTGGCCCATCTTGTCAATTTCGTCGAGCATGATCACCGGGTTCATCACTTCGACGTCTTTCAAGGCCTGCACCAGCTTGCCGGGCTGGGCGCCGATGTAGGTGCGGCGGTGGCCCTTGATCTCGGCTTCGTCACGCATGCCGCCGACGCTGAAGCGGTAGAACGGCCGGCCGAGCGATTCGGCGATGGACTTGCCGATGCTGGTCTTGCCCACCCCGGGCGGGCCCACCAACAGCACGATCGAGCCGCTGATTTCGCCTTTCCAGGCGCCCACGGCGAGGAACTCGAGGATGCGCTCCTTGATGTCGTCGAGGCCGGAGTGATACTGGTCGAGGACTTTGCGCGCATGCTTGAGGTCGAGCTTGTCTTTGCCGTACACGCCCCACGGCAGGGCGGTGGCCCATTCCAGATAATTGCGGGTGACGGCGTATTCGGGCGAACCGGTTTCCAGAATGGCCAGTTTGCCCATCTCTTCATCGATGCGCTTGCGTGCCTGCGGTGGCAGGGTCTTGCCTTCCAGGCGCTGTTCGAACTGTTCGAGGTCGGCGCTGCGGTCGTCCTTGGTCAGCCCCAGCTCCTGCTGGATGACCTTGAGTTGTTCCTTGAGGAAGAACTCGCGCTGGTGCTCGCCGATCTGCCGGTTGACCTCGGCCGATATCTCGTTCTGCAAGCGCGCGACTTCCACCTCTTTGCGCAGCATTGGCAGTACCTTTTCCATGCGTTTGAGCATGGGGACGCAGTCGAGCACTTCCTGCAGCTGGTTGCCGGTGGCCGAGGTGAGCGCGGCGGCGAAGTCGGTGAGCGGCGAAGGGTCGTTGGGGCTGAAGCGGTTGAGGTAGTTCTTCAGCTCTTCGCTATACAGCGGGTTGAGCGGCAGCAGCTCTTTGATCGCGTTGATCAGTGCCATGCCGTAGGCTTTGACCTCGTCGGTCGGCTCGGCGGGCTGGCGCGGGTATTCGACTTCGACCAGGTAGGGCGGGCGGTGGTGCTTGAGCCAGTTGCGGATACGCACCCGGGACAGGCCCTGGGCGACGAACTGCAATTTGCCGTTTTCGCGGCTGGCATGGTGCACCTTGACCAGCGTGCCGTACTGCGGCAATGCCGAGGTGTCGAAGTGGCGGTGGTCTTCTGGCGGGGTGTCCATGAAGAACAGCGCCAGGCAGTGGTCCGGTGACTTGGCCACCAGGTCGAGCGTTTCGGCCCAGGGCTCTTCATTGACGATGACCGGCAGTACCTGGGCCGGGAAGAACGGGCGGTTGTGGATCGGGATGACGTAGACCTTGTCCGGCAGCTGCTGACCGGGCAGGGCGAGAGCGTGGCCGGCTTCGGCCTGGAGGGTGTGTTCGACTTCGCTGTGTTCGTCAGGGTGTTCGGGGAAATCCTGCTGGTCGCTCATGGGGCACCTGCGTGAATGACTATGGTGCTTAGATGGGGCGGGGAGGGATGGGTTTCAATGGTTCGGGCGCAGCCTTGTGTCGCGATTGGGCTGCGCAGCAGCCCCAGAATCCATCCAGCATTCTAGATCGTTGGGGCAGCTGCGCGACCCAATCGCGACACAAGGCCGCTCCCACAGGGTTGAGCCTGCGGGAGCGGTGTAGCTTACTCAGCTAATTTGTAAGCGATGATGTAATCGCCCATCTTGGTGCCCAGCGAGCCATGGCCGCCGGCAGTCACCAGCACGTACTGCTTGCCGTCCTTGCCGGTGTAGCTCATCGGCGTAGCCTGGCCACCCGCTGGCAGGCGCGCTTTCCACAACTCCTTGCCGTTGTTCACGTCATAGGCGCGCAGGTACTGGTCGAGCGTGCCGCTGAGGAAGCCGACGCCACCGGCGGTGACGATCGAGCCACCCATGCTCGGCACGCCAACCGGCAGGCCGATCGGTAGCGGGGTGCTGTCGCGGGTGGTGCCGTTCTTGTGTTTCCACACCACCTTGTTGGTGAACAGGTCGATGGCGGCGACGTAGCCCCAGGCGGGTGCCTGGCACGGTACGCCGAGCGGCGACATGAACGGGTGCATGGTCACGGCATACGGTGCGCCGGTGTTCGGCTGCACGCCGCTGGTCTCGCTTTCGCGCTTGCTGCCTTCGGCAACCTGCTCACGTGGAACCATCTTCGACACGAACGCCATGTAGTTGGGCGAGGTGAACAGCAGCTGGCGCACCGGGTCGACCGACACGCTGCCCCAGTTGAATACACCGACATTGCCGGGGTAGACCAACGAACCTTGCTCGGATGGCGGGGTGTACTGGCCTTCGTAGCGCAGCTCGCGGAACTGGATGCGGCACAGCATCTGGTCGAAAGGCGTGGCGCCCCACATGGCCTGTTCGGTCAGCTCTGGGCCGAGCAGGTTGAGGTCTGAGCGGGCCTGGGTTGGCGAGGTGTGGTCGCCTTCCACTGCACCTTGTGGGGTGGGGATCTCGCGGATCGGCACGATTGGCGTACCGTCGCGGCGGTCGAGCACGTACAGGCTGCCTTGCTTGGTCGGTACGATGATCGCCGGTTTCACGCCATCGTCGGTTTTCAGGTGGACCAGGGTCGGCTGGCTGCCGACGTCCATGTCCCACAGGTCGTGGTGGGTGAACTGGTAGTTCCAGCGTGCCTTGCCGGTGGCCAGGTCAAGGGCGACCACGCCGGCGCTGTACTTCTCGGCGCCTGGGGTGCGGTCGGCGCCCCACTGGTCCGGGGTCTGGTTGCCCAGCGGCAGGTAGATCATGCCAAGGTCTTCGTCGACGCTGGCGATCGACCACATGTTGGCCGAGTTGCGGCTGTACATTTTGCCGGCAGCCAATGGCTTGGTGTCGTCCGGGTTGTTGCTGTCCCAGTTCCACACCAGGTGGCCGTCGTGCACATCGTAGGCGCGGATCACCCCGGACGGCTCATTGGTCGACTCGTTATCGGTGACGTGGCCACCGATGATCACCAGGTCACGGGTAATCGCAGCAGGCGAGGTGGAGTAATAGCCGCCGGCGGTGAACGGGCCAATGCCGGTGGTGAGGTCGATCACGCCCTGGTTGGCGAAGCCTTCGCAGACCTTGCCGTTGTCGGCGTTGATGGCGATCAGGCGGGCATCCGCGGTAGGCAGGTAGAGGCGACGCGGGCAGGCTTGGGCCACGGCCTGGCCTGCGTCGGTAATTTTCGGCGCCGGGCTGCCGTCGCGGCTGACGTAGCGGTTTTCGTCATAGTACGAGACGCCACGGCACGTCATGTGGGCAAAGCCCTTGAAGGTGCCGGTCGGGCTCTTGACCTGCGGGTCGTAGCGCCAGATTTCCGCGCCAGTGTCCGGGTCCAGCGCCAGCAGGCGGCTGTGCGCGGTGCAGGCGTAGAGCATGCCGTTGACCTTGAGCGGGGTGTTCTGGTTGGTCAGCTCCACCGGGTCGTTTTCGGTTGGCAGATCACCGGTGCGAATGCGCCAGGCTTCTTCCAGGCGGTAGGCGTTCTGCGGGGTGATCTGGCGCAGCGGCGAGTAGCGGTCGCCATGCTCGGTACGGCCATAGGCCTGCCATTCGCCGTCGGGCATGGCGGGGGCGGCGCTGGCCATTTCGCTGCTGTCGCGGCCCAGTTCGCCAAACACTTCACCGGGATGGGTGAACTGGCTGCCCAGCGCGCAAGCGCCCGAAGCTACCACTGCGACGCCGAGCAGTGCAGTATTGGCTTTGCTGGCCGGGCCGATCAGCGGGCGACGTGCCCACGGTAGCAGCAGCACCACGCCGATGGCGAACCAGATGGCCAGCCGCGGCACCAGTTGCCACCAGTCCAGGCCTACTTCGAGCAGGGCCCAAACGGTGCTCCCCAGCAGCACCAGGCCATACAGGCCCAGGGCGATCCGGCGTTGGGCCAGCAGCAGGATGCCCGACAGGGCAAAGCCGATACCGGCGATCAGGTAGTAAAGTGATCCGCCTAGCTGGCTCAGCTTGATACCGCCGGCCAGCAGGGCCAGGCCCATCAGCAACAGCAGCGCGCCAACCAGGCGCGGTAGCCAGCGGCTTCCTTGGTTCGCACCTTCAGTGCTCATCGTAGGTTCTCCGTCAGGTCAAAAAAGGGGTTAGAAACTGCTCTGGATCTTCAGGCCGCCGATCAGGGCGCCATCGACCTGCGACACCCCGCCCGGGTGGCGGATGTACTGCAGGTTGGGGCGTACCGTGAGCCAGTCGGCCAAATGGATGCCGTAGTACAGCTCGGCGCTGTACTCGGTGTCCTGCACTGGCAGGAAGCCTGGGTTGTCATAGTCGTAGAGGCCGGCGGCCTGGTTGGCCAGGCGGGCGTTCTTGCGATAGGCAGGGTTGACGTGCACGCGGGCCAGGGCGAAACCGATGTCGTCCTTGGCGCGGGCATCGAAGGGCCCTTTGAATACCAGTCCTGCCTGCACATAGTTGTCGATGGCATTGGTCTTTTTGTCATGCACCGTGGCGTTGGCGAACACGCTCAAGCCGCGCGACTGGTCGGACGCCAGCGAGGTGACCTGCTGCTGGGCGCCGATCCACAAGCCGTGCTTGCTCGAGCTGCTGCGGTAGGCGGCGCCGCTGATGGCGGCCGGCTGACCGTTGCTGTCCTTGAGAACATCTTGTGCCTTGGCATTACTGTAGTAGTAGCCGGCACGATATTCCCCTTTCAAACCTTGGATACGTGGGGTCCATACCAGTTCGAACGGCATTACCGCACCTTGGGTGCCGCTGCCGCTGAGCTTGAAACCATTGCCAGATTCGAGGTTGGAAGGGTTCTGCTCGAAGACGCCGACCTGTGCGTACAGCTCAGGGGAAAGGTTGTAGCGCACGCGCAGGGCCCACTGGCTGACTGGCCAGTTGTACCAGATGCCACCCACCCAGTTGCCCACCTGCGAGCCGCAGAAGGCCAGGTTCTGGAAGTCGCAAGGGAAGCTGTTGAAGTCTTCGCCTTCACCGAAGCGGCCGAATTTCACATCCAGCGCACCATCGAAGTACTTCTGCTTGATCCACATCTGCGTCAGCCGCCAGGTTTCGCCTCGGCCCCAGACTTCCTGGGCGGAGGTGAAGCCGCCGACACGCGGGTCGTTGATGCGGTCGTTGCTGATGTTGTCGCCGTGGCGCTCGGTGATGGTCAGCTGGAGTTCGGTGTCGTGCCAGCCGAGGATCTTGTCCAGGTCCAGGTGGCTGCCAAAGGTGAACTGGTCGCTGTAGCGCGCGGTGCGGTCGTGGTCGTAGCCGCCGTGCAGGTTGCTGCCCATCTCGCCGGTGTAGCCAAGGGTGAAGTCGTAGCCTTTTTCCAGCAGTTCGCTGCGGGTTCCACCCCAGTCGCCGAGCATCCACGGAGAGTCGCTGGCGAACATTTCGCTGGCGCTGGCGGGGGTTGCCAAGGCACTGAGGGCGAGGCCGATGTAACAGGTTTTAGGCAGTTGGAGCATGAGATAGCGCTATCTTTTGATTATTGAAAAAACGGCAAGCGCATCGAAGGGCGGGCCCCTCAATGGATATGGCGACAAGAGTGTTCGATGAAGCGTTTCAGCTTGCGGCGGGGAGGATATAGGGGAAGCTGTAAGAAAAAAAGACAAATTGTCGCAGATGATTGTTGCTGAACGGGCAACAGTCGAGGTCGGTAGGGGAGTGGGCAGCCGGTGAACCCGCCACAGAGATCGCATAAGGGCTGACAGGTGTTGGCCACAAGATTTGCAGCGCCTGGGGGATCGAGCGCCGCCCGCGCGGCGCGCATCGCGAGCTGGCGCTCGCTCCTACGTTTGTTTCGGGCCAGTAACGCCTGTGCCAGGCGCGCGCGACCGCCTTGTTCGTACGACGCGATATCGAGCCAGGCGCCAAAGCGTTCGCGTGCATATTCCGCAGGAATGATTGGCCCGAAACAAACGTAGGAGCGAGCGCCAGCTCGCGATGCGCGCCGCGCGGGCGGCGCTCGATCTCACAGGCGCTGAAGATGCTGTGACGAGCACCTGGCAACCCTGATGCAATCGCCAGGAACCATAGAATCTCCCACACCCATCTTCGTCGCGTCTGGTTCAGAAGGTCGTACGCAACCCCACTTCCACACTGCGCCCCGGCGCCGGCGCGATATCGCGCAGGATCGAACTGGCATAGCGCACGGTCTGGTCGGTCAGGTTTTCGCCGCGCACAAACGCCAGCCACTGGCTCTGGCCAACGTCGAAGCGGTAGCCAACGCTGGCCCCCAGCGTGGTGTAGCCATCGGTGCTGGTTTCGTTGGCGGGTTTGCGGTGCTGCGATGCTGCATGTTGCACATCTACTCGCGCCTGCCAGCGGTCCAGCTCCCAGACCAGGCCGCTGTTCAGGCGCAGCGGCGCGATGCGGGGCAGTGGCTCGCCACTGTCGAGGTTCTTGGCCCGGGTATAGTCACCGGACAACTCCAGTGCGAAGCTGCCGTAACGGTTTTCGGCCAGCTGCCAGCGGTCCTGGGCCTCGATGCCGTAGAAGCGCGCCCGCACGCCTTGGTACTGGTATTCCGGGAAGCCCTCATGGTCATGATCGTGATCGTGGTCATCCTCGTCATGGTCATGCCCGCCCTCGCGGGTGTTGCCGGTACCGATCAGGCCGATGTAGTTGCGGAAGTGGTTGTAGAACACCCCGACACTGCCTTTATGGGTGCCATTGTCGAAGCGTAGCGCCAGGTCGGCGGAAATGGCCTTTTCCTTGTTCAAACTGGCGTCGCCGACTTCAAAGGCCCCGGTGGCCACGTGCGCGCCATTGGCGTACAGCTCGTAAAAGGTCGGGGCACGCTCGGTGTAGCCGAGGTTGGCCGCCAGCGACCAGATGGGGTCGAGCTGGTACACAGCCCCCGACGACAGGCTGAAGGCGTTGAAGCTGCTGGCGCTGTCTGCGTCGACGAAGTTCTCGTTGCCTTTGGCGTCAGGATCTACGCGGGTGTGCTCCATGCGCGCACCCAGGCTCAGGTTCAGGCGCTCGCTGGCTTGCCACTGCTCGAGCATGAACAGTGCCACGCTGTCGGTATCGGTATGCGGGACGAAGGCTTCCTCGCCGAGGGCCGAGAACTCGTTACGGCTGACTTGTGCCCCAATGATCCCTTCCACTGGTCCGAGTGGTTGGTGGCGGGCTTCAATACGCGCTTCGTAGCCTTTGTTCTTGAAGGTGGTATGGACTTCGCCTTCTTCGATTTCTTTGTGCTCGTAGTCGGTGTAACCGGCATCTACCTTGACTGAGCTGAACGGGCCGTCGAGGTCGCGCAATTCGGAGGCGAAGGCGTAGTGGTCCTGTTTCATGTCCAGGCGCACGCCGGACTCGGCCACTGAGCCATAGTTGCTGTCGTAGCCGCTGTACGACAGGCCGGCGTAGCCGTGGTCCCAGTGGTAGGCACCACCGATTGCGCCGCCGTCCTGGCGACCGTCGCTGTTTTCCAGGCGGTGTTTGCTGCCGGGCTCGTCGGCATCGCGCACTTTGGCGCTGCGGGCGTAGCCAGGGATGCGCAGATCGTTGAACTGGCGGCTGTTGGCATCCAGGTGCAGGGCGAAGGCACCGTTACCGGCCTCCAGCTTGCCGGCACTGCTGCGGGTGGTGTCGGCGCCGCCGTAACGCAGTTCACCGGCACCGTGGATGCCCTCGATGGGCGAGTCCGGGATGCGGTTGTCGAAGGTGTTGACCACGCCGCCGATGGCGTTACCGCCATACAGCAATGCGGCCGGGCCACGGACGATTTCGACGCGATCGACCGTTACCGGGTCCAGGGGCACGGCGTGGTCATAGGACAGCGACGAGGCATCCAGGGCGCCGACGCCATTGCGCAGGATGCGGATGCGGTCGCCATCCAGGCCGCGGATCACCGGGCGGCTGGCGCCAGGGCCAAACCAGGTAGAAGCGACGCCGGGCTGCTTGTTCAGGGTTTCACCCAGGCTGCCATGCTGTTGTTGCAGCAGGTTTTCGCTTTCGAGCACGGTGCTGGGGGCGGCCAGTTGGCGGTTACCCAACGGGTTGGCGGTGATGACCTGTGGTTCGAGTTCTACGGCCTGGCTGGGGGATGCAGCCAGCCAGAGTGCGACGGCAAGGGGAGAGAGGCGAAGCGGTGTGTACAGCATGGGGATGAGGCGTTCCTTGGCAGATGCTTTTTAGTGTTACAACATAACATAACTATTCCATCACAGAGGTTTTGTCTCTGACCAGCGATTTTCTGTCGACTCGACTGATCCCTCCCACCACTACACTCGTGTAAGGTGCGCATCTTTCCTACGGAGCACAGCATGAGCACGGCCCAACACAACGCGCTGCACGGCAAGACCCTTGAACAGATCCTCACCGAGCTGGTGGCGCATTACCAATGGCCTGGCCTGGCCGAGCGTATCGATGTGCGCTGCTTCAAGAGCAACCCGACCATCAAGTCGAGCCTGACGTTCCTGCGCAAAACACCTTGGGCGCGGGAAAAGGTCGAACAGCTGTACGTGAAGCTGCAGCGCCAGGCCTGACATGTCGCGTCGCCCTTGGCTGACCGGTATGGCTGTGCTGGGCTGGTTCGGCCTGGCCGTGCAGGTGAACCTGGTGCTGCTGGCGCGTTGGCAGGAACAGGCCAGCCTGATTGGCGGCCTGATCAATGTGTTCGGCTACTTCACCGTGCTGACCAATACCCTGGTGGCGACGGTGCTCAGCTATGCCGCGTTCGGTCGGGAAGGTCGTGGTAAACGCTTTTTCCTGTCGCCTTCAGTCAGCACTGCTGTGGCCGCCAGTATCGTACTGGTGGCGCTGGCCTACAGCGTGCTGCTGCGTCATTTGTGGCAACCACAGGGTTGGCAATGGCTGGCGGACGAGTTGCTGCACGACGTGATGCCGGTGCTGTATGCCTTGTACTGGTGGTGCGAAGTGCCCAAGGGCCGCTTGCGGCTATGGCATTTGCTGGTGTGGGCGGTGTACCCGGCGGTCTACTTTGGTTATGCGTTGTGGCGGGGGAGCGAGATTGGCGTGTATGCCTATCCGTTCATTGATGTGGCCAGTCTGGGGTATGGGCAGGTGATGCTCAACGCCCTTGGGGTGCTGGCGGGTTTCTGGGGGATAGGGCTGGTGTTGCTTGGGCTGGATCGGTGGCGGGGGCTGCACAGGTTGGCTTGACCTGTACCGGCCTCTTCGCGGGCAAGCCCGCTCCCGCAGAGAAATCACAAGCCCAGGGGCTGTGGTATTCGCTGTGGAAGCGGGAGACTCGCGGCCTGGGTGTCAGCAGCAGGGCACAAGATTTCTGAAATCCCCAAATTGCCTGGGCCGCGATGGCGTCTTAGTGCTTCTTCCCTTGCATGCTCGAAACCCATTGCTCGCTGCGACTATGCCCACTGGTCCTCAACACGCCCAGGTCCAGCGCATTTTCGCCATCCGCCGCCATTTTGCTTTTGGCTATCTCGGCGATTGCCGTGCCCAGATCCACCGGTGAGTTCGACGCATCCAGCGACAGGTCTCGGCGATAGTCATTACCGCTCAGCGTTTCCTGGGTGACCAAGTTGGCGTCGAGCCTCACGTCGCCCTTGGCCGACTGCAAGCGTGCCCCCACCAGATGAGCGTTGCCACCGACCTGCAGGTCGATGCCGTCGCTGCTTTTCAGCGTGGTCTGACGCGCCACATTGTCGTGCTGTGCATGCGACACGTCGAGGCTGACGGTTGGCGAGAACCCTGGGTCTGCCTTGCTCAGGGCCGAACCGGCCGTTTTCTCGACCTTGCCTCCCAGCGGGCCAGCCACCGATTTGGCCGCGTTGACATAGCCCTGCGGGTTTTTCTCCTGGCTCAGCCTGACATCGCCCTTCACGCTCAGGGTGTCGACGCTGTCCTTGAGGCTGGCGATGCGCAGGTCACCGTCGATTGTGCCGCCAATATGCCCTGCATCCAGGGTGGCACTCTCGATGCGGGTATCGCCGCGGCTTTGCAGGTCGATGCGTTCGGCGCGCAGGTCACTGGTATTCCAGGTGAGGTTGTCGCGCTTGTCGAGCTCTACCTTGAGCCGGCCATGCAGGCCGCGGGTGTCCAAGGCGCCCTTGGCCATGTTGAAACCAGCGCCGGCCGAGATGTCAAGGTTGTCGCGTCGCTCCTGGCTGGAAGAGGCTTCAACCAGCATGCCGCCATTCGAGGCGTCTAGGGTGATCTGTTCGGCCGAGGCCTGCAGGCCTTGCAGGTGCAGGGCGATGTCCTCGCGGGCGCTGCTGCTCAGGGTCAGTGTGCCGTTGCTGGCAAACTGGGCATCGACCGCCTGCCGTGCTTGTTCGTCTTGCTTGCCGTGGCTGAAGTGGCCGCCGATGGCTCCCCCCTTGGTCTGGCCAGCCTTGGCCGCCAGCTCCATGCCTCCACCCAGGTTGCTGCCTGCGGCTTGCTGGGTATTGCTGGCCGCCTTGACCTGCAACTGGCCGCCACTTTGCACCTGTATGTCGGCGGCCTTGGCCTCGCGGCTACCAATGCGCGTGCCTTCGAGCAACAGGTCGCCTGTGCTGGTCAGCTTTACCTCGCCCTTGGCGTCGATTTGTGCCACTTGTGCCTTGCCCTGCGTGCTCAGCTTTTGGCCATGGTCCAGATACCCCCGGCCATCGACACCGGTGCTGCCCGGGCGGTTGCCGACTTTGGCCCAGGCATTGCCATCGAGCTGGCGTGACTGCTGTTCGGCCTGGTCGGTCGCCTGGGGTAAGGCCAGCGACCCGGCACTGTGCATGACCACGCTGCCTTCACCGCCATCGATGCGGGCCCCTTCGTAGCGGCCATCGCTGCCCAGCTGTACCTGGATACCCTGTTGCCCGTAAAGGCTGCCGGGTACGGCGGTACTGGCAATATCCTTTTTATCCAGCGACCCTCCTTTGCCGGCGGCGCGTACGTTCAAGTCCTCGCCGGTGCTGGTGTCCAGGCGCGCGTCGCCACCATAGGCCAAGCGTTGAACGGTGGTTTCCTGGGTATTTTCGGCGGCGCTCACCTGGTGCTGTTGCGCCTCGATTTTCAGCGAGCCGGCATTGGCCCGCCAGGCTGTGCCCTGGTCGGCCAGTGTGTCAGCCTTGACCTCGACCTTTGCTGCGGACAACTCGCTGACCTGAGCAATGCCACGGCGCTGGTTTTCCAGGCGCTTGAGGTGTTCAACCGTCATGTCGGCCCCCACGCTGGGCGGCGCCATGGCGTCTTCGGGCGAGGCTTGCTGGAAGCGCGGGGCTTCCTCACCCAGCACCAGGCGCTCGATAGGGCGGGTCAGGTCGCGGTATTCGATGCTGGCGCCCAGGCTACCCGACCAGTCGTCACGGCTTTGTTCATGTTCATGGGTATCCTGCACCGCACGGTTGTCGATGCGTTTGGCGTTCACCTGCAGGGTGTTGCCGGCCTCGACGTGCGCGGCCTCGGTGAGCAGTGCATCACTGCGCAATTTCAGATCGCCGCTGGCCTGCAACGCGCTGCGCTGCACCTTGCTTTCGCGTTCGGCTTGCACCCCGCGGTTGTGGTGGCCTTCGAACAAACTGCCCAGGCGGTCGATGCCACCGGTTACCGTCAGCCCGCCACCACTTTCGGTGGTGCTGGTGGCTGTGTCACGGTCATTGCGGGTCGCCCCCAGTGTCACTTCCCGCGCCTGCACATCGAGGTCGCCGGCAGTGGCCTGGGCCTTGCTGCCGTTGACCTGCAGGTGCGCGCCGCTGCTCATGCCCACCGAGGCGCCTTTGAGCTCACTGGCAACCTGGGTGGTCGCGCGCTGCTTGGCGGTGGTGGTAACGACCTCATAGGCCACGCCGGCTGCGTACTGGCGGGACTCCGGCTTGCCATCCTCGGCTTCATGGGTCTGTCTGGCGCTGGCCGTGAAACCGCGTTGTTGGTCGCGGGTTTCGCGTTCATCGACCGATTGCGCACTGCCAATCAGCAGGTCGCCTTTGGCTTCGACTTGCAGATGCTTGCCTGATTCGACCTTGGCGCCCTGGATGCGCATCTCTTCGGCGCTGGCCAGGCGCAGGTTGCTGGTCGAGCTGACGTCGCTGACCAGTACCTGCTGTTTGCGGTCCGTGCTTTCGTGCTTGCTGCCGATCAGGCCGAACAGCTTACTGTCGCTGGTGCGCTGGGTGGAGGTCGTGCTGCCATGGTCTGCCTCGATGGCCAGCGAACCTTTATCGCTGTAGAGCACCGCGTCCTGTTTGCCGAACACGGTGCTGCCTTTGATGGCAACCTGGTCGGCTCTCACGGTGAGCTCACCATCGCTGGTTACCGTGCTGCCCGCGACGACCTGGCCCTTGGTGTCGTTACCTTTTCGATCGCCAAAGAATGTACCGGATACCAGGTCGCCTCGGTAGTCGCGTTGGGTACCGTGTTCCTGCAAGGTGGTGGTGCCGATGTCGGCCTGTTTCGCCTGGATAGCCAGATCGCCGAGGCTGTGCAGGCTGCTGCCCTGTACGTTGAGGTTGTCGCTTGCCTTTATCGACATGTGCCCGGCGCTCAGGGTACTGCCCTTTGCGGTTTCCTTGAGCTGGTCGCTATCGCTGTCACCGCGCCATAAATCCTTGCGATGACGCACCTGCTGTTCGGTGCGTTTGCTGTCGATGCCGGCGAGGATGTCCAGGCCGGCACCGCTGTCGACCGTCAGCTCGTTACCGGCGTCCACCCTCGCGGCGGTCATGCGCATGTCGTCGCCGGACTGCAACAGCACGCTCTCAGTGCCCAGCAATTGACTGCCCTGTTGTTGCTTGTGGGTGGTGGTGGTCTTGCGGTTGTAGGTTTCACGGGTGACGAACCAGAACTTCTTGTTCCAGCTGTCACTGTCGTGCTTGATGTGCTCGATTGTCTTGGCGTCCAGGGTGAGCTTCTTGCCGGCCCTTGCTTCGATTCGCTGGGCCTGGCCGTCGACCGTTTCAAGCATCAGGTCATCGGCAGCGGTGAGTTTCAGTAGGCCACGCTCGCTGCGCAGCTCGGTCGGGCGGTCGCCAGTGCCGCTGACATGCAGGCCCCCGGCCGAGCTGATGTCGACCCCCTCGGCGCCCAGAATCTGTGAGGCCCCCACACGCACACCCGCGCCTTCGGCAGTACTTACCACACGGATACGCCCGGCGCGCATGGCGCCGAACAGGCTGGCGTCAATGCTCGAAGAGGGGCTGGGCAGGTGTTCGACCACCTCGCCGTTGCGGCTGTCGATACGGTTGCGACCGACGGTGATGTCGAGCGTTTCGCGGGCCATGAGCAGGCCTTTGCTGTCTACGCGCGGTGCGATCAGTTCGAGCGCGCCACCGGCATTGTCCTGACCACGCTCCAGTACCTGCAGGGTGCCGCTGGCAGTGAGCGTATCGAGGTACCTGAGCTGCTGCTCCTCGAATTGTGGGGTGCCCACCACGAAGCCCGCGCGGGTGGTGTTGATGAAACTGCCGCCGTTGAGGGTGATGCCATTGGGGTTGGCCAGGATGTAGTCGGCCGGGCGCCCGAAGATTTCCTGTGGCCCCTCGATCAGCGAGGCGTTGCGGCTGACCACTTCGTTAAGAATGGTCGAGGCGGCCTGGCCCTGAAACTGCGGGTTGGCCGCCAGGGCACCGGCCAGTTGCGATTGCCCGGCTGCGGTGGCGTTGTTCAGCACCAGGCCTGGGGTGCCAACGTTGTAGTCGATGAACTGGTTATGTGACAGCCCCCTGGCGTTGGGCGGCACGATGTCGATGACCGGTACCCCGTGGCCGTTGTGGATGACCGGGGTACCCCCGGGGCCGCTGGCTGCTTCCAGCCCGGTCTGAGCCAGTGCGGCGCTGGGCCCGAACACAGCGAAGAAGATTGCCCAGCGCAAGGTATCCGGGCGAACAGGCGGTAACTGCGAGAGTGTTTGCATTTTCTCGTTCTCTTTGTTGTGGGTGAATCAGATGTTCAGGGTCCAGTCCAGTACCCAGAAACCGGGCTCCAGCCGCGGGCGGGGCAGGTCGCTGGTGTACAGGGCGCGTTGGTAGTCCAGGCGCAGGCGGCTGCCGGGCAGGCTCAGTTCCAACCCTGCGGCGGCCCCGGCCAGGCGCTGCGACGGTTTGCCTTCGGCGGTACGAACCCAGCCCTGGTCCAGGCCGATGTAGGGGCGTATTTCGAAGGGGTGGGCCCAGGTCAGTGGCAGCGCTTGGCTGAACGTATTGCGCCAGACAGCGCTGCTGGCACCGGAGTAAGTGCGCAGACGAAAGCCGCGGACAGCCGAATCGTCGCTGACCAGCAGTTGTTCGACGGCAGGCAACGGGTCGCGGCTGTACTGCAGGGCCAGCTCGCTCTGCCAGCGCCAAGGTTTGGGTGCCGGGCCCTGACGCAGGTGCAGCAGGTTGGCGCGGTATTTGCGAAAGTCCGGGCGCAGGCGTTGAGCACCCAACGGCGAACGGTCGGCACCCAATGCGTCAATGCCTTGGGCAACGCCGAAGTAGCCGTTCCACAAGCCACTTTCGAGCCACAGCAGGTTGATGCCGGCCTCTACCGTGGTCAGCGTCGGGCTCTGCTGGACGATAACCGCGCCAGCGGTGCGGTTGACCAGTTGTTTGCGGTCCAGTCGGGCGCTGGCGCTGAGCATGCCTTGCTGGTTGCGCCACAATACCCGCTCGATACTCAGGCCCTGATAGCTGCTGCTGCCGTCGGCAGCCTTGTCGCTGTAGGGGAGGGGGGCTTGATAACTTAGCTGGCTGGCGCTGAGGGCAAAGGTCCAGGCGCCGTAGGGGATGCTGTAGTACAGCGATATGCCTTGGCTTTGGCCGGGCGTATCGAGCACCGTGCTGGTCAACGACAGGCGCAGCTCATCATTGAGGCCAAGCGGGCTGTCCAGGCCAACGCCGAGGGAGATGCGGTGGCGGCCGGTCAGCTCGCTGCCACGGTTGTCGAAGCGGCTGTCCAGGTGCCAGCGTGAACCAACCTTGCCTGGCTGCACGACCACGCGGGTGCCGCCCTGCAGTTCGCCGGGCAGCAAGGTGGCGCCCAGTTCATAGGCGCGTAGGCGGTTGAGCTGGTCCAGGCCTTGCTCAAGGTCGGGCAGGTACAGTGGCTGCCCAAGCAGGCCTGGGAAGGCATTGGAGAGAGACAGGGGCAGGTCGGGGCCTGCCAGTTCGATGGTTTCGACAAAGCCTTCGACAATGACGATGTCCAACGGCATGCCCTCTGCTGGGGGCTGCCGCAGGTAGGGGCGGCTGGTTGGGTAGCCGGCTTGTACATAACGTTGGGTGATGGCTTTGAGCAGCCGGTTGATGTCGGCGATGCCCATGCAGGCAGGTGTGAAAGCACGGAGGGTCGGCGCCAGTGCCGAGTTCGAAAGCCGGTGCATGCCCGCCACGCGCACGCCATCGACTGCCCAGCAGCGATCGTCGTGCGGGCGGCGGGAAGTGGTGGTGTTGGTCGCTTCAACCGGGGCGGGTATACGCTGCCAGCGTTCCAGCCGCTGCTGTTGCTCCAGCTGCCGCAGCCCCTGCTGTTGATCGCGCAGCTGCTGGCTGGCAGGGTCGTCGGCCAGCACCTGGGGAATGGACAGCAAGCCAGAAAGGCAACCGGCCGACAGCCAATGGGCAATGCGGTGAATCAGGCACGGCATTGAAGCACCCCGCAAATGATGTACGGTTTTCGTACTCGTCTGCGTGGATGCTAAAAATTAAGTCACTCGCCTGGATGCAGTACCCTGCCTAAGCACCTGTAAGGCAGGTTCTCGCAAAACGGTGGGAAGGTTCCTACAACCGTTACCGGAAGGCCCTATATCAAGGCCGGATCTCGATCAGCGTTCCATCCCGTACCAAGTCCCACACTTCCTGCATGTCGCGGTTGCGCATGGCAATGCACCCATCCGTCCAGTCCAGGGTATGGAAGTACCATTCCGGGTACTCATCGTTGATCGGCGTGCCGTGAATCATGATCATGCTGCCGGCATTCACCCCTGCCCGGGTCGCGCGGGCGGCATCGCTGATGTTCGGGTAATTGATGTGCATCGCCAGGTTGAAGCGGTCGCTTTGCTTGCGCCAGTCCAGCCAGTACAAGCCCTCAGGGGTTTTCTTGTCGCCTTCGCGTTCCTTGGCGCCCTTGGGCTGCTTGCCCAGCGAGATGCGGTAGGTTTTCAGCGGCTCGCCACGGCTGATCAGCTGCAAGCGGCGCTCGGACTTGATCACCAGCACCTTGTCGATCAACGGTTGCATGGCTTGCTGCGAAGGCGATGGGGTTTGCGCTGCCGGCGCGGGCTTGCGGATGATGGTTTCGGTGAAGGCCGCCTGGGACACCGAGGTAACGCAAAGGCAGAAAAGGGCAAGCAACCAGCGCATGTAACAGTATCCCTGAAGGCTTTTAGGTGTGTGGCGAGACGTTCATCGGCGGCAGGTATTCATGGCCTATGGGGTAGTGCTGGCCGATGCGGTCGCGATAGTAGCATTCTAGTGTGCGAGTGACGGTGCGGAAAGCCAGCTCGTCCCACGGTATCTCATGTTCTTCGAACAGGCGCACCTCCAGGCTTTCGACCCCGACGGCAAAGTCCAGGTCCGCCAACTCGGCGCGGAAGAACACATGCACCTGGCTGATGTGTGGTAGATCGAACAGCTGATACAGGGACGTCGGCCCGACCCGGGCGCAGGCTTCCTCGACGGTTTCGCGACGTGCGGCCTGGTCGAGGGTTTCGCCGTTTTCCATGAAACCGGCGGGCAGGGTCCAGAAGCCCCGGCGCGGTTCGATGGCGCGGCGGCACAGCAACACCTGGCTGCCCCAGGTTGGCAGCACGCCGGCCACGATGTTGGGGTTCTGATAGTGGATGGTCTGGCAAGAGCCGCAGACGTACCGCAGGCGGCTGTCGCCCTCGGGGATCTGCTGAGTGACCGGTTGGCCGCACGCGCTGCAGAATTTCATGTGTGGTTCCTTATGTTCAAGGCTATCTTGGCGCGGCCACCGTGCCGCCGCAAGCGCTGGGGCTTGGGTGCTTCACGGCTTTGGTGCATCATGCAACACAGGACCTGGATACGAGCGTGCGCAATGCTGGACGAGCTACTTCGCCGAATGAGCAACCACCAACCCGCATCACTGGAAACCGACAGACGGTTCCCCGAAGCGGCGGTCCTCTTGCCCATTACCCGCAGCGAAGCGCCCGAACTGGTCTTGACCCTGCGCGCCAAGGGGCTGTCTACCCACGGTGGTGAAGTGGCCTTTCCCGGTGGCCGTCGGGACCCGGAAGACCCGGACCTGGTATTTACTGCCCTGCGCGAGGCTGAAGAAGAAATCGGCCTGCCCCCTGGCCTGGTGGAGGTGATTGGCCCGCTCAGCCCGCTGATTTCGCTACATGGCCTGAAAGTGACGCCATTCGTCGGGCTTATTCCCGACTTCGTCGAATATCGCGCCAATGATGCCGAGATTGCGGCAGTGTTCACCGTGCCGCTGGAGTTTTTCCGCCAGGACCCGCGCGACCATACCCACCGTATCGATTACCAGGGCCGTAGCTGGTTCGTGCCAAGCTATCGTTATGGCGAATACAAGATCTGGGGTTTGTCGGCGATCATGATCGTCGAGCTGGTCAACCTGCTGTTCGATGCCGGTATCAGCCTGCATCAGCCGCCGGAGCGTTACATCGAAAATTGAGCGGGGCCTACCCCGCCGTCTGCGTCGCAGCCTGAGGAACAAGCATGAAATATCGCCTGGGCGACCTGCGGGTCGAGAGCCACCCCACCAGTTGGGCCGCACCCAACGCCACGCTCATTGGCCGCGTGCGCCTGCAAGCCAATGCCAGTGTGTGGTTTGGGGCGGTGTTGCGCGGGGATAACGAGCTGATCGATATCGGCGAAGGCAGCAACGTGCAGGATGGCACGGTGATGCACACTGACATGGGCTCGCCCCTGACGTTGGGCAAGGGCGTAACCGTCGGCCACAACGCCATGTTGCATGGCTGCACGGTGGGCGACTTCAGCCTGGTCGGTATCAACGCCGTAATCCTCAATGGTGCGCGCATCGGCAAACACTGCATCATCGGCGCCAACGCACTGATTGCCGAGGGCAAGGAAATCCCGGATGGTTCGCTGGTGATGGGCTCGCCGGGCAAGGTGGTACGCGAACTGACCGAGCAGCAGAAGCGCATGCTTGAAGCCAGTGCCGCACATTACGTGCACAATGCCCAGCGCTATGCGCGGGATCTGGTGGTTGATGATGAGTGAAGTGGTCGAGCGGCCGGTGGCTTCGCCGTGTGTGAGTATTTGTGCGCTGGACGAGCAGGATATCTGCACCGGCTGCCAGCGTACCGTGGCGGAGATTGGTCGCTGGGGGCGGATGGACAATGATGAGCGTCGGGCGGTGCTCAAGCGTTGCCATGAACGGGCGGTAGAAGCCGGCCTCATCTTGCAGGCCTGACGCGAACCTGTGGGGGCGGGCGTGCCGGCGAACACCGGCGAAGCCGGTGCCATGCACCGCAGTGGCAGCTTCGCGGGCACGCCCGCTTCCACAGGTACAGCGTCAGCCTTTGGTGCCTCACAACATCTGTGGGAGCGGGTTTACCCGCGAACGGCCCAGCGGTAATCTGTGCGGCTTGCCCACAGACTGCCCGCCATGTTCTATCTGATTGCCTACATCAGCAGCGTAGTGCTGATCAACTACGCCTTCTCAAGTGCCCCGCACCTGGACATCATCTGGTCCGCCTGGGGCGGCCTGGTGTTTATCCTGCGTGACATGGTGCAGACCCGCTTCGGTCATGGCGCCCTGTTCGCCATGCTGGTGGCTCTGGTGCTGTCCTATGTCACGTCGGAGCCTGCGATCGCGCTGGCCAGCGCCAGCGCATTTTTCATCTCCGAGCTGATCGACTGGCTGGTGTTCAGCATCACCCGTCGGCCCCTGCGCGACCGCCTGTGGCTCAGCTCGGCGTTGAGCATCCCGGTGGATACCTTCATTTTCTTCGGCATGATCGGCGCTCTGACCCCGGCAGTGATCGGCACCGCGATGGCCTCGAAGTTCGCCGGTGTAACGGCGGTGTGGCTGGCCATGGCATTTCGCGCACGGCGGGCCGCCGTCGCCGGTTGATGGTGTAGAATAGCGGTCCTTTTTCAGCGGGTGGCGCCCAGTCTGGCGCGGCCCCGGATGCCTTCGAGGACCTGAAATGACCCGTATCGGAACCCCATTGTCGCCTACCGCGACCCGTGTACTGCTCTGCGGCTGTGGCGAGCTGGGCAAGGAAGTGGTAATCGAGCTGCAGCGCCTGGGCGTCGAAGTAATCGCCGTCGACCGTTACGCCAATGCTCCGGCAATGCAGGTGGCGCACCGCAGCCATGTGATCAACATGCTTGATGGCGTTGCCCTGCGCGCGGTAATCGAAGCCGAGAAGCCGCACTACATCGTTCCGGAAATCGAAGCCATCGCCACCGCCACCCTGGTCGAGCTGGAAAACGAAGGTTTTACCGTGGTGCCGACCGCCCGCGCCACCCAGTTGACCATGAACCGCGAAGGCATCCGCCGCCTGGCTGCCGAAGAGCTGGACCTGCCAACCTCGCCGTACCACTTCGCCGACACCTATGAAGACTACGCCAAGGCCGTAGCCGACCTGGGTTACCCGTGCGTGGTCAAACCGGTGATGAGCTCGTCGGGCAAGGGCCAGAGCCTGCTGCGCAGCGATGCTGACCTGCAGAAGTCGTGGGACTATGCCCAGGAAGGCGGTCGCGCTGGCAAGGGTCGGGTGATCGTCGAGGGTTTCATCGACTTCGAATATGAAATCACCCTGCTGACCGTGCGCCACGTGGGCGGCACCAGCTACCTCGAGCCCGTCGGCCACCGTCAGGAGAAGGGCGATTACCAGGAGTCCTGGCAGCCACAGGCCATGAGCCCGAAGGCGCTGGCCGAATCGCAGCGCGTGGCCAAGGCGGTCACCGATGCCCTCGGCGGTCGCGGCCTGTTTGGTGTGGAGCTGTTCGTGAAGGGCGACCAGGTGTGGTTCAGCGAAGTGTCGCCGCGCCCGCATGACACCGGGCTGGTCACCCTGATTTCCCAGGACCTGTCGCAATTCGCCCTGCATGCCCGCGCCATTCTCGGCCTGCCGATTCCGGTGGTGCGTCAGTTCGGCCCGTCGGCCTCGGCAGTGATCTTGCCCGAAGGCCAGTCCCAACAGACCAGCTTCGCCAACCTGGGCGCAGCGCTGAGCGAGCCGGATACCGCCATTCGCCTGTTCGGCAAGCCGGAAATCAACGGTACCCGTCGCATGGGTGTGTGCCTGGCGCGTGACGAATCGGTCGAACTGGCGCGGGCCAAGGCGACGCGTGCAGCTCAGGCGGTCAAGGTCGAGTTCTGATCCGAGAGTGCTGGGGCCGCAAAGCGGCCCCAGTCGCTTACAGCGCGGTATTGCGCGTCTCTTTCAGGCACAGCACGGCAATCAGGCTGATCACCGCCGCCACCGACACATAACCCCCCACCCAGCTCAACCCGCCCATGCTCACCAGCTTCTGGGCAAAGAACGGAGCCGCCGAGGCGCCGACGATACCGCCCAGGTTATACGCCGCCGAGGCCCCGGTATAACGTACGTGAGTCGGGAACAGCTCTGGCAGCAGTGCCCCCATCGGCGCAAAGGTCACGCCCATCAGGAACAGCTCAATGGCCAGGAACAGCGCCACGCCCGTGGTCGATCCCGAGGTCAGCAGTGGCTCCATGGTAAAGCCCGAAGCTATCGCCAGCAGGCCGCCGACGATCAGTACCGGCTTGCGCCCGTAACGGTCACTGAGCCAGGCCGACAACGGTGTGGCCAGTGCCATGAACACCACCGCGAAGCACAGCAGGCCAAGGAACGTTTCGCGGCTGTAGCCCAGTGTGGTCACGCCGTAGCTCAGCGAGAACACCGTGGAAATGTAGAACAGCGCATAGCACACCACCATGGCCGCAGCGCCCAGCAGGGTTGGCAGCCAGTATTTCGAGAACAGGTCGACCACCGGCATTTTCACTCGCTCATGGCGGGCAACGGCCTTCGCAAACACCGGGCTCTCTTCGAGCTTCAGGCGCACATACAGGCCAACCAGTACCAGGGCGGCGCTGAGCAGGAACGGAATACGCCAGCCCCACTCGCGGAACTGCTCGTCGCTGAGCACCAGCGCCAGGGTCAGGAACAGGCCGTTGGCAGCCAGGAAGCCGATTGAAGGGCCCAACTGCGGGAACATGCCAAACCAGGCACGTTTGCCTTCCGGAGCGTTCTCGGTAGCCAGCAAGGCCGCGCCACCCCATTCGCCCCCCAGGCCCAGGCCTTGGCCAAAACGCAGCAGGCAGAGAATGATCGGCGCCCACACGCCAATGCTGTCATAGCCCGGCAGCACGCCAATGGCGGTGGTGGATACGCCCATCAGCAGCAGCGAGGCGACCAGCGTCGACTTGCGGCCGATGCGGTCGCCAAAATGGCCGAACAACGCCGAGCCCAGTGGGCGGGCGAGGAAGGCGATACCGAAGGTGAGGAAGGCGGCCAGCATTTGCGCGGTGCCCGACCCGGACGGGAAGAACACCGGGCCGATCACCAAGGCGGCGGCGGTGGCGTAGACGTAGAAATCATAGAACTCGATGGCCGTGCCGATGAAGCTGGCGGTGGCTACCCGCGCAGGCGAGTTGACTGGCGCGGCGGGTGCTTGGGCGTAAGTGCTGCTTGTCATTGAATAGGTCCCTGACAGTCTGGTCCGGCTCCATGGGCTTGGCCCGCGATGGCATGCCATGTAAATGGCACGGTTACGCGGACGCCGGAGCGTATTGTTGTGTGCGCCCGACTGACGATAGCCCAAGGGGGGGTAGGGGCGGGGCGGGTACTGTTCGGGGGTGTTGACGCAGGACCGCAAGGCATATCAGTGGAGCGGACTGGCCGTGGAGCGCCGGGTGCGGGTAGCAGGCGTGACGGCGGGGCTGGGTAAGCGTGACCCGAGTATAGCTATCGGGTCACGGTCCACACCAGTACCTTGCTGGCGCAATTGTCCTCTGTTTCAAGGATTTCCAGGCGATAACGGCCTATCTTCAGGCAAACAGCGCTTTCCGGGATGCTTTCCAGCGCTTCGGTAACCAGCCCGTTGAGGGTTTTCGGCCCGCCGTCGCAGGGCAGGTGCCAGCCCAGGGTGCGGTTGATTTCGCGTAACGAAGCGGTGCCATCGATGACGAAGGTGCCATCGGGCTGCGGGTGCACATGCGGGTTGTCCAGGCTTTGTTCGTCCTCGAACTCACCGACGATCTCTTCGAGAATGTCTTCCAGGGTGACGATACCCAGTACTTCGCCGTACTCGTCCACGACCACGCCCAAGCGGCGTTGCTGCTTGTGGAAGTTCAACAACTGCATTTGGAGGGGCGTGCTTTCCGGTACGAAATAGGGTTCGTAGCAGGCGCCGTGCAGCGCTTCGAGGGTCAGCTCGGCCTTGGGCAGCAGGTGACTGATCAGCTTGGTGTTGAGAATCGCTTCGACTTGGTTGATGTCGTTGTGGTAGACCGGCAGGCGGGTGTGGCGGCTGACGATCAGTTGCTCGATGATGCGTTCGATCGGCTCGTCGAGGTTGATACCATCCACTTCGTTGCGCGGCACCAGGATGTCGTTGACGGTGATCTTGTCCAGCGACTGCAGGCCGTCGAGCATGCCATGGCGAGGCGCTTCGTGCTGTTCATCCTCATCGAAGTCGTCGGCATCCTGCGCGTGCAGGGCCACCGCTGTGGGCTGTGCACGGAACGGGCGCAGAATCAGCTTGGCGGCGCCGTCCAGCAGGCAGGCCAGTGGCTGCAGCAGGGCGAGGGGTACTTTCAGCAGGCTGGCCCCAAGGCTCACGAACGCCTGCGGGTTACGCCGGGCCAGGCGTCGCGGCAGGTATTCGGCAAACACCAGCAAGGCGAGGGTGGCGGCCATGCCTGCCAGCCAGAAGCCGTGCTCGCCACTCTGGCGCTGGCCGACCAGGCAGGCCAGCCCCAGTACCAGCAGCTTGCCCAGGCTGGCGCACAGCACCAAGGCCTGGGCTGGCAGCACGGGCTGGCCGTCTTCGCCGGCGCGCAGTGCGCCATTGAGCTGCAGGCGGGCAGCATCCACAGCGGTGAACAGCGCTGACCACAAAAGGGCCAGTGCCAGAGTGCCGAATAGCGGTGCGTACGGCAGGGTGTTCATGGGCGGCCGTCAGATATGCAAGATGAATTCGCGAACCAGCTTGCTGCCAAAATAGGCCAGCATCAGCAGGCAGAAACCGGCCAGCGTCCAGCGGATGGCCATGTGGCCCCGCCAGCCCAGGCGGGTGCGGCCCCACAGCAGCACACTGAACACCACCCAGGCGACACAGGCCAGCAAGGTCTTGTGCACCAGGTGCTGGGCGAACAGGTTGTCGAGGAACAGCCAGCCGGAGATCAGCGACAGCGACAGCAGGCACCAGCCGGCCCAGAGGAAGCCGAACAGCAGGCTTTCCATGGTTTGCAGCGGCGGGAAGTTGCGGATCAGCCCGGACGGGTGCTTGTTCTTCAGCTGGTGGTCCTGCAGCAGCAACAGCAGCGACTGGAACACCGCGATGGTGAACAGCCCGTAGGCCAGGATCGACAGCAGGATATGCGCAAGGATGCCGGGTTCTTCGTTGATCAGCGGTACCGTACCGGGTGGCGCGAACTGGGCCATCAGCGCGGTCACCGCACCCAGTGGGAACAGCAGCACCAGCAGGTTTTCCACGGGTATGCGCAGGCAGGCCAGCAGGGTCAGGGAGATGACGGCCACGGCGATCAGGCTGGCGGCGCTGAAGAAGTCCAGGCTCAGGCCCAGCGGGGTGATCAGCTGGAAGAACAGCGCACCGGCCTGGGCCAGGACCGCGATGACACCCAGCAGGCCAAGCAGGCGCTTGTCGGCCTTGCGGCCCTGAGACAGGTATGAGCCCTGGTAGATGGCCGCCGCTATATATAAGCCGGCAGCGATCAGGTTGGGGATGAGGCTTGGAGAGGAGACCATAAGTCCTGGGTGGCGAGCCTTAAAGAGACGGAGTTTGGCATAGATTCTGCCGCTCTAGGAAGACTGAAGGGTTGTGTCAGGGCATTCGCGGGCACGCCTGCTCCCACAGGTATGGCGCAGGCCTGCAAGCAGTGAGGATCCTGTGGGAGCGGGCGCGCCCGCGAAGAGACCAGCACAGGCACCGAATATCTACCAAGGTGTGCGTCGCCGCTGCACTTCGCTATAATCGCCGCCTTGCTGTGCCCGGCGGGTGTGTATTTCCCCCCTGGCACCTGACAAACCTCGGCTTTACTGGGCCTGAAAGGATCACCATGTTCGAAAACCTGACCGACCGCCTGTCACAGACGCTGCGCCATGTCACCGGCAAGGCCAAGCTGACCGAAGACAATATCAAGGACACGCTGCGCGAAGTGCGCATGGCCCTGCTCGAGGCCGACGTTGCCCTGCCGGTAGTCAAGGATTTCGTCAACAGCGTCAAGGATCGTGCAGTCGGTACCGAGGTGTCGCGCAGCCTGACCCCGGGCCAGGCCTTCGTGAAGATCGTCCAGGCCGAGCTGGAAAGCCTGATGGGCGCGGCCAACGAAGACCTCGCACTGAACGCCGCCCCACCTGCTGTGGTGCTGATGGCGGGCCTGCAGGGCGCCGGTAAGACCACCACCGCCGGCAAGCTGGCGCGCTTCCTTAAGGAGCGCAAGAAAAAGAGTGTGATGGTGGTGTCTGCCGACGTTTATCGCCCGGCGGCGATCAAGCAGTTGGAAACACTGGCCAACGATATTGGCGTCACCTTCTTCCCGTCCGATATCAGCCAGAAACCGGTGGCCATCGCCGAAGCCGCCATCCGTGAAGCCAAGCTGAAGTTCATCGACGTGGTCATCGTCGACACCGCCGGCCGTCTGCACATCGACGCCGACATGATGGACGAGATCAAGGCGCTGCACGCGGCCGTCAAACCGATCGAGACGCTGTTCGTGGTCGACGCCATGACCGGCCAGGACGCTGCCAACACCGCCAAGGCGTTTGGCGAGGCGCTGCCGCTGACGGGTGTGGTACTGACCAAGGTCGACGGTGATGCCCGTGGCGGTGCCGCGCTGTCGGTCCGTGCAATCACCGGCAAGCCGATCAAGTTCATCGGTATGGGTGAGAAGACCGAGGCACTCGAGCCGTTCCACCCCGACCGCGTCGCTTCGCGCATCCTCGGCATGGGCGACGTGCTCAGCCTGATCGAGCAGGCCGAGCAGACCATCGACAAGGCCAAGGCCGACAAGCTGGCCAAGAAGCTGAAGAAGGGCAAGGGCTTCGACCTCGAAGACTTCCGCGACCAGTTGCAGCAAATGAAGAACATGGGCGGCCTCGGCGGCCTGATGGACAAGCTGCCGAGCATCGGTGGGGTCAACCTCTCACAAATGGGCAACGCCCAAGGCGCGGCCGAAAAGCAGTTTAAGCAGATGGAAGCGATCATCAACTCCATGACCCCGGCCGAGCGCCGTGACCCTGACCTGATCAGCGGTTCGCGCAAGCGCCGTATTGCGTTGGGTTCCGGTACCCAGGTGCAGGATATCGGCCGGCTGATCAAGCAGCACAAGCAGATGCAGAAGATGATGAAGAAATTCTCTGCCAAAGGCGGCATGGCCAAGATGATGCGCGGCCTCGGTGGGATGCTGCCAGGTGGCGGCATGCCAAAGCTGTAACCCCTGATCCGGGTGCCTGCCTTTTGTCGGGCAGGCGCCCAGAACCCCCGCTGTAGCGGGGCAACAGCCGCGAATTTCGCGGCGCAACCGGCAAATCTGGACGGCAGGGCGAGGCCTTGCCGAAAAAGTCATTTGCAAATGTCCGTGTATTCCCCGAGAATATGCGGCCTTTTGGGCACCCGTGTGCCTATTTGGCATTCAGATTTGCAGTACCAGCTGCTGTATCAACTGCAGCACCGACTATAGGAACGATGTTCACATGGTAACCATTCGTCTGGCCCGTGGCGGCTCGAAAAAGCGCCCATTCTACCACCTGACCGTGACCAACTCGCGTAACGCCCGTGACGGCCGTTTCGTTGAGCGCGTAGGTTTCTTCAACCCAATCGCTGCTGGCGCCGAAGTTAAGCTGTCGGTCAACCAAGAGCGCGTCACCTACTGGCTGAGCCAGGGTGCACAGCCGTCTGAGCGTGTTGCTCAGCTGCTGAAGGAAGCTGCCAAGGCCGCTGCCTGAATAGTATGAACGCGACGCCAGAAAAGGCTGACGACCTCATCGTCGTTGGCAAGATTTTTTCGGTTCACGGCGTTCGCGGCGAGGTGAAGGTGTATTCCTTTACCGATCCGATTGAAAACCTGTTGGATTATCCACGCTGGACGCTTCGGCACGAAGGCAAGGTAAAGCAGGTCGAGCTGGTCAGCGGTCGTGGCTCCCAAAAGGGCCTGGTCGTGAAGCTGAAAGGTCTCGACGATCGCGATGAAGCCCGTCTTCTGAGCGGTTACGAAATCTGCATCCCGCGGAGCCTTTTGCCCAACCTGGCTGCCGACGAGTACTACTGGTACCAGTTGGTGGGTCTGAAGGTCATCAACCAGGACGAACAACTGTTCGGCAAGGTCGATCACCTGTTGGAGACCGGTGCGAACGATGTAATGGTGGTCAAGCCCTGCGCAGGCAGCCTGGATGATCGCGAGCGTCTGTTGCCCTATACAGAGCAATGTGTGCTGGCAATCGACCTGGAAGCAGGCGTGATGCGGGTCGAATGGGACGCGGACTTCTAAACGATGGGTAACCTTCGCGTAGACGTCATCACGTTGTTCCCCGAGATGTTCTCGGCCATCACGGAGTACGGCATTACCAGCCGCGCGGTGAAACAAGGGTTGCTTCAGGTGACTTGCTGGAACCCGCGGGACTACACCACAGATCGTCACCACACGGTAGATGATCGGCCGTTTGGCGGTGGTCCGGGCATGGTGATGAAAATCAAGCCTCTGGAAGACGCCCTGGTTAGCGCCAGGCAAGCGACCGGAGCAGCGGCGAAGGTGATCTACCTTTCGCCACAAGGCCGCAAGCTGACTCAGCAGGCGGTCAAAGGCCTGGCCGAACAGGAATCGTTGATCCTGATCGCCGGTCGTTATGAAGGCATCGACGAGCGCTTTATCGAGGCTCATGTCGATGAGGAGTGGTCGATTGGTGACTATGTGCTTTCCGGTGGCGAGCTGCCGGCCATGGTACTGATCGATGCGGTTACGCGGCTGCTGCCCGGAGCTTTAGGGCATGTGGACTCGGCGGAAGAAGATTCTTTCACCGACGGTCTGCTCGATTGCCCGCACTACACCCGGCCTGAGGTGTATGCGGATCAGCGTGTTCCCGACGTGTTGCTAAGTGGCAACCATGCACATATCCGGCGTTGGAGGATGAAGCAGTCCCTTGGTAGGACCTTCGAACGACGCGCCGATCTTCTGGAAAGTCGCTCGCTTTCTGGAGAAGAGAAGAAGCTGCTCGAGGAATATCTCCGCGAGCGGGACGATAGTTAAACGTATCGATGGTGGATCGCGTATCCATCTTAGGAGCACAGCATGACCAACAAGATCATCCAGCAGCTCGAAGCCGAGCAGATGAGCAAGGAAATCCCGACCTTCGCACCAGGCGACACCGTTGTCGTTCAGGTTAAAGTGAAGGAAGGTGAGCGTTCCCGTCTGCAGGCGTTCGAAGGCGTCGTTATCGCCAAGCGTAACCGCGGTCTGAACAGCGCCTTCACCGTGCGCAAGATCTCCAGCGGCGTTGGCGTAGAGCGTACCTTCCAGACCTACAGCCCGCAAATCGACAGCCTGGCCGTGAAACGTCGTGGTGACGTGCGTAAAGCCAAGCTGTACTACCTGCGCGACCTGTCCGGCAAAGCCGCTCGCATCAAGGAAAAACTGTCCTGAGTACAGTTTGCCCGGTGGCCGAGGCCGCCTAGCGAGAAAGAAGCAGCCTTCGGGCTGCTTTTTTGCGTTTTGAACCCCCGAAAATGTGATTGCCATGACTACCCGAGACCAGGAAATCCAGCGCCGCACCGAACTGTCGGTTACCCGCGTGACCAAGGCGGTGTTCCCCAATACCACCAACCACCACAACACCCTGTTCGGCGGCACCGCCCTGGCCTGGATGGACGAAGTGTCGTTCATCGCTGCCACGCGTTTCTGCCGCCTGCCGTTGGTGACCGTGTCTACCGACCGCATCGATTTCAAGCACCCGATTCCGGCGGGCTCGATCGTCGAGCTGGTGGGTACGGTGATCAAGGTCGGCAATACCAGCTTGCAGGTGCAGGTGGATGTGTTTGTCGAGAACATGTACCTGGATGGCCGTGACCGTGCGATCCATGGGGTTTTCAGCTTCGTCGCCATCGACGAGGACAAGCGCCCGGTGCCCGTGCTGCCAGGCGCCTGAGTGTCACGGCTCCGGTGCTGGCTCGATCAATGCCACCAGGGTCCAGCCCGGTTGTGGCTGCAACGGGTTATCAGGGCTGGCTACATGAACCCAGCCATGGTCATCGCGTGCGAACAGCAAGTGTGCACGCTCGCCATGCAGCGCCTGGTAGGCGTCCCAGCCAAAGCCTTCGGTCAGGGTGGTGCTATACAACTCGGCGCCCTGATGCATGCGGTTGGCCAGTTGCAAATAGGTCATCGGCTTGGCCCCCAATAGATGCCCGCGGTGCTCTTCGGCCGCCCGATGTTTGTCACTGCGTTGTTTCTCCAGGCCACTGGCTAGCACGAATAGCCGGTTGTGCCCGAAATCGTGACGGAACCTGGCGCAGGCCAATGCATTGATTTCGCCGGCAGGAGAGAGGCCCAGCAAGTGCCCGAGGCCGACCAGGTCCAGATGGGCGTCGGCATGCTGCGAGGCCGGGTTGCCAAAATAGGTCGTGAGCCCGTCCATGCGCGCGGCGCGGATGTTTTCCCAGCTGGAGTCCGTCAGCAAAACCCGGCAGCCCAATTGCTGAAGGGTTTTGGCGATGGCCCGGGCCGGCTCGTTGGCACCGACGATGAGAAACCCGCTGGGGGCCGGTTCGGCGACCTTGAGCAAGCGTGCCAGCGGCCTGGCCGTGGCGCTTTGCAGTACCACCGTGCCGATGATTACCGCGAAGGTCAACGGTACCAGCAGCAAGGCATCCTGGTGGCCGGCCTGGTCCAGGCGGATGGCAAAAATGGCTGAAACGGCTGCGGCAACGATACCGCGTGGAGCAATCCAGGCCAGCAGCGCGCGCTCCCGCCAGTTGAGTGTCGAGCCCAGTGTGGCCAGCCAGACGCTGAGGGGGCGTGCCAGCAACTGGATCACCAGCAACAGTGCCAGCACGGCAGGGCCAAGGCCTAGCAGGGCATGCAGGTCAAGGCGTGCAGCCAGCAGGATGAACAGACCGGAAATCAGCAGCACACTGAGGTTTTCCTTGAAGTGCAGGATCTGTCGCACATCAACCCCGCGCATGTTGGCCAGCCACATTCCCATCACGGTGACCGCCAGCAGCCCCGACTCGTGCACGATCTGGTTGGCGGCGATGAAAATACCCAGTACCGCCGCCAGTGACGCGAGGTTGTGCAGGTATTCTGGTAGCCACTGTTCGCGCATGATTTGCCCCAGCAGCCAGCCCCCAGCCGCGCCCAGGGCGGTACCGCAGAAGATCACGCCGGCGAAGGTAACAAGGCTCTGGCTCAGGCCGTTACCCTCGGCGCTGGCGATGATGAAGCTGTATACCACCACGGCGAGCAGCGCGCCGATCGGGTCGATCATGATCCCTTCCCAGCGCAGGATATTCGCGATCGCTGCCTTTGGCCGCACCACGCGCAGCATGGGCACGATCACCGTGGGGCCGGTCACCAGGGTCAAGGTGCCGAAAAGAATCGCCAGCGGCCAGTCGAACCCGAGCAGCCAGTGGGTTGCCAGTGCAATCACCAGCCAGGTGACCAGTGCACCCACCGTGACCAGGCGATGCACCACGCTGCCGATCTCGCGCCACTGCGACAGGTGCAGGGTCAGGCTGCCTTCGAACAGAATCAGCGCTACCGCCAGCGACACCAGCGGCATCAGCAATGGGCCGAACAGCGCCTCGGGATCGAGCCATCCCAGCGCTGGGCCGGCAAGGATCCCGGCCAACAACAGAAACAGAATCGCCGGCAGCTTCAGGCGCCAGGCCAGCCACTGGCAGGCGAGCGCTGCTGCGCCGATACCGCCCACACTCAGAAGGATCTGCTGTTCGTTCATGCGGGCTCCCTATGCCGGCGTTGTTATGAAAGACTAAGCGCCATTTCCTCGTTTGCCACCGAGATTTCATGCCCGCCCTCGACCACCCCCTGATCGACCAGTTCCTTGACGCCTTATGGCTGGAAAAAGGCCTGTCCGACAACACCCGCGTGTCCTACCGTAGCGACCTGGCCCTGTTCAATGGCTGGTTGCAGGAGCATTCGGTATCGTTGCCAGACGCCGGCCGCGACCTGATCCTCGATCACCTGGCCTGGCGCCTGGACCAGGGCTACAAGCCACGTTCCACGGCGCGTTTCCTGTCCGGCCTGCGCGGCTTCTTCCGTTATCTGCTGCGTGAAAAGCTGGTGGCCATTGACCCGACCCTGCAGGTCGATATGCCGCAATTGGGCAAGCCGCTACCCAAGTCGCTGTCCGAAGCCGACGTCGAAGCCTTGCTGCAGGCTCCGGACCTGGGCGAAGCCATTGGCCAGCGCGACCGTGCCATGCTCGAAGTGCTCTACGCTTGCGGCCTTCGGGTCACCGAACTGGTCAGCCTGACCCTTGACCAGGTCAACCTGCGCCAAGGTGTGCTGCGGGTAATGGGCAAGGGCAGCAAGGAGCGCCTGGTGCCCATGGGCGAAGAAGCTGTGGTGTGGCTGGAACGCTACCAGCGCGATGGCCGCGCCGAACTGCTCAACGGCCGGCCCAGCGACGTGCTGTTCCCCAGCCAGCGCGGCGAGCAGATGACGCGCCAGACCTTCTGGCACCGTATCAAGCACCACGCACGGGTTGCCGGCATCGACAAGCCGCTGTCGCCGCACACGTTGCGGCATGCCTTCGCCACCCACCTGCTCAACCACGGCGCCGACTTGCGTGTGGTGCAGATGCTGCTGGGCCATAGTGACCTGTCGACCACGCAGATCTATACCCACGTTGCCAAGGCCCGTCTGCAGCAGTTGCACGCCCAGCATCACCCACGTGGATGAATGTTTTTCATGTTCCGCCGACCGGTCTTTGCGACCTCCTTCACGGGCAGCGTGATGTGGTAGGCTTGGGCGGTTTGCACCAAGGGCCGCACGGTCACCGCGTATTTTCCGCAGGTGGCGCCCTCCGGCCCCTGTCCGCCTTCAGGAGTTCCCATGCGCGTGACCCAGTTTTTCGCCGCCGCCGCGTTGGCACTGGCCAGTACTTTTGCCGTTGCTGCGGCAACCGATAGCAACGCCGGTGCCGAGCAGGCCATCCGTAAATCGTTGCAGAACCTCGAGCTGGAAGTGCCCGTGGAAAGCGTGGCCAGCAGCCCGCTCAACGGCCTGTATGAAGTCAAGCTGCAGGGCGGCCGCGTGCTGTATGCCAGCGCCGACGGCCAGTTCGTGATGCAGGGCTACCTGTTCCAGATCCAGGACGGCAAGCCGGTCAACCTCACCGAAAAAGCCGAACGCCAGGGTATCGCCAAGCTCATCAACGGCATTCCAGCCGCCGAGATGGTGGTTTATCCTGCCAAGGGCGAGACCAAGTCGCACATCACCGTGTTCACCGACACCACCTGCCCGTACTGCCACAAGCTGCACGCCGAAGTGCCCGAGTTGAACCGTCGCGGTATCGAAGTGCGCTATGTCGCCTTCCCGCGCCAGGGCCTCGGTTCGTCGGGTGACCAGCAGTTGCAGGCGGTGTGGTGCTCCAGCGACCGCCGTGGGGCGATGGATAAAATGGTCGAAGGTAAAGAAATCAAGGCCGCCAAGTGCACCAACCCGGTCAGCAAGCAGTTCCAGCTGGGTCAGTCGATCGGTGTCAACGGCACGCCGGCCATTGTTCTTGAAAGCGGCCAGGTCATTCCGGGCTACCAGCCGGCACCGCAGGTCGCCAAGCTGGCACTTGCCAAGTAATCCAGTTCAGTACGCCGTCGTCATGGGGTGACGGCAAGTTTCACGGTCGGCAAACGTGTCGGCCGTTCAATGGGGAGTTCACAGTGAAACCGGTCAAAGTAGGCATCTGTGGGTTGGGGACCGTCGGTGGCGGAACCTTCAATGTACTTCAGCGCAACGCCGAGGAGATTGCCCGCCGTGCCGGGCGCGGTATTGAAGTGGCACAGATCGCCATGCGCTCGCAGAACCCGAACTGCCAGATTACCGGTACCCCCATTACCGCTGACGTGTTCGAAGTTGCAAGCAACCCGGAGATCGACATTGTCATCGAGCTGATCGGTGGCTATACCATCGCCCGCGACCTGGTGCTGAAGGCCATCGAAAACGGCAAGCACGTGGTCACCGCCAACAAGGCGCTGATTGCCGTGCACGGCAACGAAATTTTCGCCAAAGCCCGCGAGAAGGGTGTGATTGTCGCGTTCGAGGCGGCCGTAGCCGGTGGCATCCCGGTGATCAAGGCCATCCGCGAAGGCCTGTCGGCCAACCGCATCAACTGGCTGGCTGGCATCATCAACGGCACCGGCAACTTCATCCTCACCGAAATGCGTGAGAAGGGCCGTGCCTTCCCGGACGTGCTGGCCGAAGCCCAGGCGCTGGGCTACGCCGAAGCCGATCCGACCTTTGACGTAGAAGGCATTGACGCTGCGCACAAGCTGACGATCCTGGCGTCCATCGCGTTCGGTATCCCGCTGCAGTTCGACAAGGCCTACACCGAAGGCATCACCCAGCTGACAACGGCAGACGTGAACTATGCCGAGGCGTTGGGCTACCGCATCAAGCACCTGGGTGTGGCTCGTCGCACCGCGGAAGGTATCGAGCTGCGCGTGCACCCGACGCTGATCCCGGCCGACCGCCTGATCGCCAACGTCAACGGCGTGATGAACGCTGTCATGGTCAACGGTGATGCTGCCGGCTCCACCCTGTACTACGGTGCCGGCGCGGGTATGGAGCCTACCGCTTCGTCAGTGGTCGGCGACCTGGTCGACGTAGTCCGTGCCATGACTTCCGACCCGGAAAACCGCGTGCCGCACCTGGCCTTCCAGCCAGACTCGCTGTCGGCCCACCCGATCCTGCCGATCGAAGCCTGCGAAAGCGCCTACTACCTGCGCATCCAGGCCAAGGATCACCCGGGCGTACTGGCCCAGGTCGCCAGCATCCTCTCGGAGCGTGGTATCAACATCGAGTCGATCATGCAGAAGGAAGCCGAGGAGCAGGACGGCCTGGTACCAATGATCCTGGTGACCCATGGCGTGGTCGAGCAGCGTATCAACGACGCCATCGTCGCCCTGGAAGCCCTGCAGGACGTGGTCGGCAAGGTTGTGCGCATTCGCGTCGAGCAGCTCAACTAACAAATATTTGCCGACGGGCCGCCCGCGCGGCCCCGGCCCCAGCATCGAAGGTTTGCACCCATGCGCTATATCAGTACCCGCGGCCAGGCACCGGCCCTGAATTTCGAAGACGTGCTGCTGGCTGGCCTGGCCAGCGACGGCGGGCTTTACGTACCGGAAAACCTGCCACGCTTCACCCAGGAAGAAATCGCCTCCTGGGCCGGCTTGCCCTATCACGAGCTGGCCTTCCGCGTGATGCGCCCGTTCGTCGAAGGCAGCATCGCCGACGCCGACTTCAAGAAGATCCTCGAAGAAACCTACGGCGAGTTCGCCCACGCTGCGGTCGCCCCGTTGCGTCAGTTGAACAGCAACGAGTGGGTGCTGGAGCTGTTCCACGGCCCGACCCTGGCGTTCAAGGACTTTGCCCTGCAGTTGCTCGGTCGCCTGCTTGACCATGTGCTGGCCAAGCGCAACGAGCGCGTGGTCATCATCGGTGCCACCAGCGGTGATACCGGTTCCGCCGCGATCGAAGGCTGCCGCCGTTGCGACAACGTCGACATCTTCATCCTGCACCCGCACCAGCGAGTGTCGGAAGTGCAGCGCCGCCAGATGACTACCATCTTTGGCGACAACATCCACAACATCGCCATCGAAGGCAACTTCGACGACTGCCAGGAAATGGTCAAGGCCAGTTTCGCCGACCAGTCGTTCCTCAAGGGCACCCGCCTGGTCGCCGTCAACTCGATCAACTGGGCGCGGATCATGGCCCAGATCGTCTACTACTTCCATGCAGCCCTGCAGCTGGGTGGCCCGGCGCGCTCGGTGGCGTTCTCGGTACCAACCGGCAACTTCGGCGACATCTTCGCCGGCTACCTGGCGCGCAACATGGGCCTGCCGGTCAGCCAATTGATCGTCGCCACCAACCGCAACGACATCCTGCACCGCTTCATGAGCGGCAACCAGTACGTCAAGGAAACCCTGCACGCCACCCTGTCGCCGTCGATGGACATCATGGTCTCGTCCAACTTCGAGCGCCTGCTGTTCGACCTGCATGGCCGCAACGGTGGTGCGATTGCCGAGCTGATGGCCAACTTCAAGCAAGGTGGCGGCTTCAGCGTCGAACAAGACCGCTGGACCGAAGCCCGCAAACTGTTCGACTCGCTGGCTGTCAGCGACGAGCAAACCTGCGAGACCATCGCAGAAGTGTTCGCCGCCACCGGTGAAGTGCTCGACCCGCATACTGCCATTGGCGTCAAGGCTGCCCGCGAGTGCCGCCGCAGCCTGGACACGCCAATGGTGGTGCTGGGTACTGCGCACCCGGTCAAGTTCCCGGACGCGGTGGAGAAGGCCGGTGTGGGCAAGGCGCTGGAACTACCCGCGCACCTCAGCGACCTGTTCAGCCGTGAAGAGCGTTGCACGGTACTGGCCAATGACCTGAAGGCTGTACAGGGCTTTGTCAGCCAGCACGGCAACCGCGGCAAGCCGCTGTAATAGCATTGCTTTTGGGGCTGCAGAGCGGCCCCAAAGTCTCAGCCTTTTCCCTCGGGCCTATCAGAAACATCCTATTCGGTCCGCCGAGTGCCAAGCATAAATTAGCCGGTCCTCCCACCAGGAGCGGCTCATGCACCAGCCCTATGTGTTAATCCACCAGGCTCGCCCGTCCCACCAGATCCTCTTGCACCAGGCCCTCAACGGCCAAGGTGTGTTCAACGTGCGCATCAGCGAAAGCGTCGCTGACCTTGACGCCTGCCTCTGCGCTGAACGTCGTCCTGACTTGCTGATCCTCGACCACGCCATGCCAGCCCGGGCCGGCCTTGCTTTGCTCGCCCAGCAGCGGCGAGTGCGCGCATTGCTGTTCGTCGGCAAGCCTGCCCCAAAGCGTCAAAACCTTGCCCAAGAGGCCAGAAAACGCGGCATGTGGGTGCTCGACGAGTTGCCCTGGCCGCTGTCAATGCCACGCCTGCAGCATGCCTTGCAAACACTGCAGGTGCGCCCAGGGAGGCGTATTCAAACTGTCATGCCAGCCCCGCATGCTCACTGAAGCGGGCGTGGTTTGACGAACTTTTTGCGGCGCCTGCTGGTCAGTCACTTTAGGTCCCACCACGCAGCGAGTGATCCGGATGGAAAGAATCTGCAGCCTGCTCAACGAAGCCCTGACGCCCTATCAGACCCACCTCGGCATCGCCGATCCCGGCGGTAATCGCCAACTGACCGTTCACGACCGCCTCTCGGGTATTACCTTGCAGCGCACGGTCAGCGAGCGCCAATTGCAGGAGCAACGCCTGTTGATCGACCTCGTGGACGGCTTGCACCGAGACCTGCAAATAGCCGAGGGCCGGTTGCAGCCTTGTGTGATCGCGGCATTGCAGCATCGCCAGCAACCGCAGGGAACCTTTGCCTGAGTGGCTTATCAGACAGTGTAGGGGCAGCTAGCCAGTGCTTTGCTCCGGCGCTGGCAAGGCTGTCACGGGAAGTCCTCAAGGGCTTTCGCTTGGCCCCGGGCGTCTTCCCCAACGCCCGGGGTTTCTTTTTCCGGGCAGGCACCTATTCCCAAGGCTGCTCCTGCAACGACGGTGCATGCCGGGTGGGCTTATCTGTCCTCAAAGAAAAGACGGCTGTCCTTCAGGTAGTCTTCCCGCAATGCAAGGTCCAGCCAGCGGGCATACAACCCTGGCAATACATCCCGGCGCAGGGCAGGCAACAACTGGTCGATGTGTGCAACTGCCGCACGCCCCCGTTCGTTATCTGAACATCCCACATGCAGAAACTGGTAGCGATTCACGCCCTGCACAGTATGAAACTGGTAGTCAGCCAGTGACCCGCCTTGTTGTTCGATCAGGTAGCGCACCTCTGGCCAGTAGCCGAGCACCAGGCGCAGACGCCCCAGTTGCTGCATTTGCAGCAGGTTGGCGGTGGCCTCGTTGCCGTAGTGCCGGCTGAGCGTGCTGTCGGGCAACTGGCTCAGGATGGTGTCAATCTGGGTGCCATAGCTGCGCTCGGCGACAATCCCCAGCTTCAGCGAGGCCTTGCTCAGCAGGCCATTCAGGTCCACCTGCTGGCCGTCGAGGTAGGGTGCCACCAGCGCCTGGTTTTCCTTGCGCAACACCAGGCCACCGCTGAGCGCGCCCAGCGATGGAACGGAAAAATGCACATACTCGGCCCGTTTCGGGGTCCACAGCACGGTTGGGTCGCAGGTGAAGGTGTCACGGTCTTGCAGCATCTGCAGGCCGCGGGCGCGGTTGACCCGCACGATGCTGTGCTCGTACTCGGGCATCTGCCTGATCAGCAGCGGTAACAACTGGTCGATCACCCCCCGGCCTTCTTCCGGGCCATCAAAAATGGTGAACGGTGGCAGGTCACGCACCAGCCAGAAGAGGTGCTCCTTGGCGCTCGCTGGCTGCAACAGCAACGCGGGCAAAAGCCCGCAGAGCAGGACCAGAAGGCGTAGGCAGCGGATTGCGTACATGGAGACAGAAGCCCCAGGTTCAGACCGTGCCCGCTGCACGCAGGCTGGCGATGGCCGCTGCGTCGTAGCCCAGGCTGCCGAGCAGCGCCTCGGTATGCTCGCCCAAGGCCGGGCCGACCCATTCGCTAGAGCCGGGAGTCTCCGACAGCTTGGGCACGATACCGGGCATGTGGAATGGCTTGCCATCCGGCAGCTTGGCCTGCAGGAACATCTCGCGCGCCAGGTACTGGGGGTCGTTGAACATGTCTTCGGCCGAATAGATACGGCTGGCCGGCACTTCGGCGGTGGTCAGCACCTGCATCAGTTGCTCCAGTGGCAGGCTGTTGGCCCAGCGGTCGATTACCCCGTACAACTCGTCACGACGCAGGTCGCGGCCGTCGTTGCTGGCCAAGGTGGGGTCATTGGCCAGGTCGTCGCGACCGATGGCCTGCATGAAGCGCTTGAAGATCGCATCACCGTTGGCGCCGATCTGTACATGCTTGCCGTCGGCGCTTGTGTGGATGGAGGAAGGTGTGATGCCAGGCATGATGTTGCCGGTGCGTTCGCGGATAAAACCGAACACATCGAACTCCGGGACCATGCTCTCCATCATGGCAAAGATCGCCTCGTACAGGGCCACGTCCACCACCTGGCCCTGGCCGCCATTGACTTCCCGGTGGCGCAGCGCCATTAGCGCGCCGATCACCCCCCACAGGGCAGCAATCGAGTCACCGATGGAAATCCCCGTGCGCACCGGGGGGCGGTCATCGAAACCGGTGATGTAGCGCAGGCCGCCCATCGACTCGCCTACGGCACCGAAGCCTGGCTGGTCTTTCATCGGCCCGGTCTGGCCAAAGCCCGACAGGCGCACCATCACCAGGCGCGGGTTCAGCGCATGCAGTACATCCCACCCCAGGCCGAGTTTCTCCAGCACCCCCGGGCGGAAGTTTTCGATCAGGATGTCGGCCTCGGCCAGCAGGCGCTTGAGGATGTCGCGGCCCTCGGGGTGCTTGAGGTTGAGGGTGAGTGACTGTTTGTTGCGGGCCTGCACGAACCACCACAGCGAGGTGCCCTCGTACAGCTTGCGCCACTTGCGCAGCGGGTCGCCGCCGTCGGGCGATTCGACCTTGACCACTTCAGCGCCGAATTCGGCACAGATGCGCGAGGCGAACGGCCCGGCGATCAGGGTACCGAGTTCGACAACTTTAAGGCCGGCGAGGGGTTTGCTGGGCGTCGACATGGGGTATCCGTGGCAGTTGGGCAGAGCCGTGGTTTTATCACACGTCGGTTTCGCCGGGTACTGCTGCGGGGCATGGAAGGTGCGGATGGGGTAGACTGTGCCACTTTCTTTTGCACGAAGCCCGTCGACCATGGCCCAGCCGTCCACCACCTACAAGTTCGAATTGAATCTCACCGACCTTGATCGCAACGTCTACGAAAGCGTCAAACAGACTATCGCTCGGCACCCTTCGGAAACCGAAGAGCGTATGGCCGTTCGTTTGTTGGCGTACGCGCTCTGGTACAACGAGAACTTGTCGTTTGGCCGCGGCCTGTCGGATGTCGATGAACCGGCGCTGTGGGAAAAGAGCCTGGACGATCGCGTGCTGCACTGGATTGAAGTTGGCCAGCCCGATGCCGATCGCCTGACCTGGTGCTCGCGCCGTACCGAACGCACCAGCTTGCTGGCTTACGGCAGCCTGCGAGTGTGGGAGGGTAAAGTGGTGAGCGCGGTAAAGAACCTGAAAAACCTGAGCATTGCCGCAGTGCCGCAAGAGGTGCTGGAAACCCTGGCGACCGACATGCCGCGTAGCATCAAGTGGGACGTGATGATCAGTGAAGGTACGGTATTCGTGACTGACGACCGTGGCCAGCATGAAGTCCAACTGCAGTGGCTGCTCGGCGAGCGTGGTTGAAGCAACCCATGCGTATCGAACCTCGCCCGCTGCCGCCGACCCTGCCATTTCTGGGTAACCTGCCACCCTTGCTGACCCGCCTTTACGCCGCGCGCGGCGTGCAGAGCGAGGCCGAGCTGGACAAAAGCCTGGCACGCCTGCTGCCGTACCAGCAGCTCAAGGGCATCGAGGCCGGTGTGGACCTGCTGGTCGAAGCCATCGACCAGCGCCAGCGCATCCTCATCGTCGGCGACTTCGATGCCGACGGTGCCACTGCCAGCACCGTCGGGGTGCTGGGCCTGCGCCTGCTGGGTGCGGCCCATGTCGATTACCTGGTGCCCAACCGCTTCGAGTACGGCTACGGCCTGACCCCGGAAATCGTCGAGGTGGCGCTGCAGCGCCAGCCGCAGTTGCTGATTACCGTGGACAACGGCATTTCCAGTGTCGACGGGGTGGCGGCGGCCAAGGCCGCCGGGCTCAAGGTGCTGGTCACCGACCACCACCTGCCGGGCGAGCAGTTGCCCGACGCCGATGCCATCATCAACCCCAACCAGCCGGGCTGCAGCTTTCCAAGCAAGTCACTGGCCGGAGTAGGGGTGATCTTCTATGTGTTGATGGCCCTGCGCGCTCGCTTGCGCAGCCTTGGGCGCTACGAGGCGCAGCCACAGCCGAACATTGGCGAGCTGCTCGATCTGGTGGCGCTGGGCAGTGTTGCTGACGTGGTGCCGCTGGATGCCAACAACCGCATTCTGGTGCACCAAGGCCTCGAGCGCATCCGCGCCGGCCGCGCCCGGCCCGGCCTCAAGGCCATCCTTGAGGTGGCGCGGCGCGATCACCGGCGCATCACTTCGACTGACCTTGGTTTCATCCTCGGCCCACGGTTGAATGCCGCCGGGCGCCTGGACGACATGAGCCTGGGCATCGAATGCCTGCTGTGCGAGGACGCGGCGCTGGCCCAGGACATGGCCCAGCAGTTGGATGACCTGAACCAGGACCGCAAGTCCATCGAGCAGGGCATGCAGCGCGAAGCCCTGGCCCAACTCAAGGACCTGCCGGTCGAGTCGATGCCGTATGGGTTGTGCCTGTTCGATGCCGACTGGCACCAGGGCGTGATCGGTATTCTGGCTTCGCGCTTGAAGGAGCGTTACCACCGGCCGACCATCGCCTTCGCCGATGCTGGTGATGGCATGCTCAAAGGCTCGGCGCGTTCGGTGCCGGGCTTCCATATTCGCGATGCGCTGGATGCCGTGGCGGCGCGCCATCCGCAGTTGATCAGCAAGTTCGGCGGCCACGCCATGGCGGCAGGGTTATCGTTGCCCGAGGCCAATTTCCCGGCATTTGCCGAGGCGTTCGATGAAGAGGTGCGGCGTCAACTGCGCGAAGAAGACCTGACCGGCCGGCTGTTATCCGACGGTAGCCTGGCGGTCGAGGAATTCCACCTCGACCTGGCCAAGGCCCTGCGCCACGCCGGGCCTTGGGGCCAGCACTTCCCGGAGCCGCTGTTCCATGGCATGTTCCAGTTGGTGGAGCAGCGTGTGGTTGGCGAACGGCACCTGAAAGTGGTGCTCAAGAGCGAATGTGGCTCGGTGCGGCTGGATGGCATTGCCTTCGGCATTGACCGCGAAGTGTGGCCAAACCCGACGGTGCGCTGGGTGGAGTTGGCGTACAAGCTGGATGTGAACGAGTTTCGCGGTAATGAGAGTGTGCAGTTGATGATTGCGCATATGGAGCCGCGCTGAGTTTAGCGTCAGGTGCCTGCCTTGGATCTTGCGCTGGGGCACAAATCGAGCGCCGCCCGCGCGGCGCTCGATCTCCCAGGTGCTGCTCAGGTTCAGTTGCACTCCTTTCTGGAGCGGTAGTAGATCGCCGCTGCCGCAATCAAGATGCTGATGCCGCTAAATGAGAAAATGATAACTGCTAGTGTGGTCTCCCGGTTTCTTACATTGGTGACATGTGCCGCCATTGCAGAATCATAAAGAAACATTCCATTAGGAGCGATTAAGCGCTGAGCCGTTACAGCGCTTTTAGAGGTTGCTATGTCAACAAAGAGTGGCGTATTTAGGTCCAGGCTCGCTGCATCATAGTATACTTTGTCTGCATAAAGATGAGCGTTGTGGTGCTTTCCATTTGAAGTTTTAAACTTGATGCTGAACGTATAAAGAGATTTGTCGCTATCCCAGGTTTCAGGCTTGGAGGTGAGAAAGGCTGGAACTCGCGACCATAACTCTTCATTGGTGTTTTTGTGTTCGCGCCACATGAATGTGAAGCTGGTGCCTAGGGTGAGATTTATAAGTCCGCCTATTAATAGCGCTTTGGCTTATTTGTGAGGCGGGAGTTCACGTATGAGTTTTAGCGATTGCTGCCAGATATTCATATCGGCTCGTTACGGCGTGGAGGGTTTTACAGGTTGGCTAGAAGTACTGATCCTGCTGCGCGCTGCTACAGCATATGTAGTTATCTTGATTGTCCTGGTTGTCGTCAATAGGTACGGTAATTGATGGTGCTTGGTCGGGTGGCTTTATACCATCTATACTTTCTATGCTTATAGTCAGTGTTGCGTCAGGGGCAGGTATGTCAGGGGTAGATGTCACCGCTACTGAGTTGCTGCTGGAGTTTCCGCTAAGGGGAGGCGGTTGCGTTGAATTGAAAGTCTCGCTCCCTGTTGGGGCGGTGTGAGCCTGGCTGCTATCTGGAAAACTTAGTGGTTCGGTGCCTAGGGATATTTCTGAAGAGTCAGGGTTCCAGTTAACGGTTGTGATCATTCCCTGGTGGGTGGAAAGTATCTGGTCAGGTGAAGCGAGTGTGAAGTCAGGCGCAATCCGTGGCGCGGTAAAACCAGTAAGGTCACCTTGACTCAGCAGGCTGGTAAAGAGTGGAGCCATCTTGTCGTAAGCTGCTTTAGCCAGGTCAGAATTGAAGATGCTATAGAGTGTGGCGGTTACGCCCACGACTGTGGCCCCTCCAGCAATTAAAGGTGCTCCGGCCAGAATGGCGAACGAGGCCACGATGCCTGCGACGTTGCTTGCCAAACTTATGACATCTCCGCTCTTAATTTCCGCGCCTCTTTGAGGTCTGCCGCGACTTTCAGGAAGGTCACGGTGCCAGAAAGGGTATTGGTAACAATGTTAATGAAGGGTACAGCACCTATCGGGAGGTGAGTGACGGAGCCTACTGAGGCTATCGCCGTAGTTGTCTGTGCTGTTTGGATGACTAGTGAAAATCCGGTTTTATCTGTGTTGAATTGGTCGTGGATTGCTGCTGCTCCCCCAGTTTGATTGATGGGTTTTGCCGTTTTATCTATTACTGCTACTATCAGTTCGGCGCGTGTGCTCATTGTTTAATATCCTTATTCATGGTCTTGAAAGCGATAGTGATTCGCAATTTGTCGCAGTCAACGGTGGGCGCTCTGGCTCTGTGCGGTATGTGTCCGTCGAAAATCGCTATGCGTCCCGGCTTTGGTTGTATGGCAGCGATGGTGTCATTCTTCTGCTGATCGAATAGAATCAGTTCGCCGCCCCATGTGGTTTCCCACTGGGCATTGCAGAAGAGGACTGCGGTTTTTCCTGGTTCAATTGATTTGTTATCTCTATGAATAGGACTGTCTTGGCCGAAAGTCTGGCCGTTTGCGTAAACACCCAGCAGCAAACAGTCACGCATGTGAGCAAGCTGCGTGCGCCTCCAAATATCAAGTAGAAAGCCCCAATGGCTGTCGCTGGCCAGTTCATGCTCGCAGCACTCCAGTGAGGTACGTTTGCTACCGGCTATGAAGATGTGCCAGCAAGGACGTGCGAGGGGAATTGTATTAATGGGCCAGCCATATCTCCATATTGCACCCGAAAATGAATTTGTGAGTAAATTTTGCTCGTGTTCAGTAATAAACTTATCTAATACTTTCGGTTTTTCTGTAAAGGGGATATCCGTCATTGACTCAACTCGCGAGCGTGGAGGTCGGGTTTGTGCGAACTGTGTGATTGGCTTCATTGGTCGCCGTGACGTGATGGACAATAGTATTTGAGAGGCAGAACAGCGATAGGAGGAGGGAGATGTTGCTTGAGAAGAATTTCCCAAGAGAACGTAGAACTTTAAGTAATAGGCTGTAGGATTTTTCTAAGATGCCCGGTAGGCCGGGTGGAAAGGGTTGTCGTGGGTGGTACTACCCTAGCGCTTAAAGGCATCGCCAGCTCATATGTGCAGGAAACGTCTGATACATGCGTCGGACCATTCAGAAATCCCGGGGCCGTACTAAGGCCATTAAGTGCCTGCCTTGATTCTTGCAGGAGCGCCGCCCGCGCGGCGCATCGCGGATAAATCCGCTCCTACAGTTTGTTTCGGGCCAGTCACTCCTGTGAGGCCACCGCTGTTCGCCTTGTTTGTTCCCTTCGATATCGAGGTGGGCACCACTGCTTTTCATCGGTCTTCAGCCATGCATCAAGGCGGTCCCTGTTGGCGGCACAGGAGTGATTGGCCCGAAACAGATGTAGGAGCGGATTTATCCGCGATGCGCCGCGCGGGCGGCGCTCGATCTCACAGGCGCTGCAAACCTTTCGGCGAACCCCTCGCCATCCCACAGAACCTTCCCCCCCACCAATCTGGTCTAGTCTCATTAATGACCGGCACCGGGCCAGGGATGTGCACTTGAGTGTCCAGGCCGGATCACCATTGGAGTCCTTGGGAGGTGCCCTCATGAGCCTGCTGCTCGAGCCTTACACCCTGCGTCAGCTGACCTTGCCCAACCGCATCGCCGTGTCACCAATGTGCCAGTATTCCGCCGTCGATGGCTTGGCCAACGACTGGCATCTCGTCCATTTAGGCAGCCGCGCCGTCGGTGGCGCCGGCCTGGTAATCACTGAAGCCGTGGCGGTGACCGCCGATGGCCGGATCACCGCCGAAGACCTGGGCCTGTGGGACGACGCCCAGATAGCGCCGTTGCAGCGCATCACCCGCTTCATCAGTGCCCAGGGCGCCGTGGCTGGCATTCAGCTGGCTCACGCCGGGCGCAAAGCCAGTACCTACCGCCCGTGGCTTGGCAAACCAGGCAGCGTCAAACTGGAGGAGGGCGGCTGGCAGCCGGTGGGGCCATCGAGGATCGCCTTCGATCCGCAGCACACGCCTCCACGCGAGCTGAGCCAGGACGAGATCCAGGATGTAATCGCCGCTTTCGTCGCCTCGACCGAACGCGCCTTGAAGGCTGGATTCAAGGTGGTGGAAATCCATGCTGCCCATGGCTACCTGCTGCACCAGTTCCTGTCACCGCTGAGCAACCAGCGCCGTGACGAATATGGCGGTAGCTTCGAAAACCGTATCCGCCTGACCTTGGAGGTGGTCGACGCCGTGCGCAAGGCCTGGCCTGCCGAATTACCGCTGTTCGTGCGGGTATCGGCTACCGATTGGGTAGAAGATGGCTGGAACCCGGATGAAACCGTTGAACTGGCTCGCCGCCTGCGGAGTTTGGGCGTGGATCTGATCGATGTTTCTTCTGGTGGCACCTCGGTCAACGCCGAGATCCCTACCGGCCCCGGCTACCAGACCCGCTTTGCCGAGCGCGTGCGCAAGGAATCGGAAATGGCCACCGGCACGGTGGGCATGATCACCGAACCGGCCCAGGCCGAGCACATCCTGCGCACCGGCCAGGCCGACATTATCTTCCTGGCCCGCGAACTGCTGCGCGACCCGTACTGGCCACTGCACGCCGACGACGATCTGGGCGGCAACAAGGCCACCTGGCCGGCGCAATACCAACGCGCCACGAGCAGGGCCAACCCGATTCACGAGTCTGATTTGCGGGACTAGGGGCTTCGAGTTGCTGGGGGGGGGGTGAGAGTTTTGTTTGGGGC
>NZ_JBICJS010000059.1:0-1340 GCF_043103305.1 Pseudomonas sp. YQ_5
GAAGATCTACATCTACGGCTACCTAAACCGCATTCAGTCCAGCCGCCGGCTCGAGCGTGAAGCTGAACGCAATGTCGAGTTGATGTGGCTTACGGGGCGTCTGGCTCCAGATTTCAAAACCATCGCCGACTTTCGCAAGGACAACGGTAAAGCCATTCGCAGTGTCTGCCGTCAGTTCGTGATCCTCTGTCGCAACCTCAACCTGTTCTCTGACTCAATCATTGCCATCGACGGCAGCAAGTTCAAAGCCGTGAACAATCGCGACCGTAACTTCACCCAGGCCAAGGTGAAGGCCCGTATGCAGCAAGTCGAGCAGAGCATTGAGCGCTATCTGACAGCGATGGATTCGGCGGACCGGGCAATGCCGGAGGTGGCTGTGGCCAAGGCCGAGCGACTGAAAGAGAAGATCGAAACGCTGAAACAGCAGATGCAGAAGCTCAAAGACATTGAAACGCAGCTACTTCAAACCCCAGACAAACAAATTTCTCTCACAGATCCCGATGCTCGCTCCATGTCAGTTGGTGGTCGGGGCAGTGGCACCGTTGGCTATAACGTGCAGACGGCCGTTGACGATCAGCACCATCTGATCGTTGCACATGAGGTGACGAATGTCGGTCATGATCGCGGCCAGTTGAGCAACATGGCGAAGCAAGCGCGTGACCAAATCGGTACTGAATCGCTGAATGTCGTTGCCGACCGGGGCTACTACACAGGCACGGAAATCGTTGCATGTGAGCAAGCTGGAATCTCGCCCTTCGTACCGAAACCACTGACCTCTAGCAGCAAAGCCGAAGGTCGATTTGGCAAGCAGGATTTCCTGTACGTCTCGGCATCGGATGAGTATCGATGCCCTGCGGAGCAATTACTGACCAAGCGTTACTCAACTTGGGAAGACGGGATGCTGATGCATGTTTATTGGTTCTCGGGCTGCCAGTCCTGCGCGATGCACAAGCAATGTACGACGGGCAAAGAGCGCCGGTTGAAACGCTGGGAACATGAAGCGACCCTCGACTCGATGCAGGTTCAACTGGAGCACGATCCGGGGAAAATGAAGGTGCGCCGCCAAACCGTTGAGCATCCATTTGGAACGCTCAAGTACTGGATGGGGGCGACCCACTTCCTGACCAGGACCCTGCCAAGGGTCAGTACTGAAATGAGCCTCCATGTGCTCGCTTACAACCTCAAGCGAATGATGAGCATCTTGGGCATCAGGGGGCTGCTCGAAGCGCTCAAAAGGTGAAATGGCCTACTGAGCCGCCAGTTAGGGGCCCCAAAGTCTCCACGAAGGACTCATACCGGCCAGATGCACCCTTGCGAGGCCAACTGAGCTAATCCAGGCA
>NZ_JBICJS010000005.1:0-751 GCF_043103305.1 Pseudomonas sp. YQ_5
AAATTGATTCATCGCGCTTTTCCAATCATGGGCCGGTTTCCCCCAATTGGCTGTTATGTTGCGCAATCCCAGCCAAATCAGTTTGGTCGCTGCGTCATCATTCGGGAAATGCCCGCGAGTCTTGATGACCTTGCGTAGCTGGGCGTTGATGCTCTCGATGGCGTTGGTGGTGTAAATCACCTTCCTGATGGCCGGTGGGAAGACGAAAAATGGAATCACTCGATCCCAGGCGCGCCTCCAGGCAGCCACCACCGTCGGATATTTCTCTCCCCACGGCCCGTTCTCAAACTCATCGAGCGCTTGCTCAGCTGCTTCGGCATTGATGGCTTGGTAAATCGGTTTCAGCTCCTTGGCCAGAGCCCGTCGCTTGTCCCAGGCCGCGTAGTCGAGGCTGTTGCGGATCAGGTGCACGATGCACGTTTGCAATGTCGTCTCTGGAAACACGGTACTGAGAGCCTCTGGCATACCTTTGAGACCATCGGTCACGGCAATCAGCACATCTTCGACACCGCGCGTCTTGAGATCGTTAAAGACCTTCATCCAGAACTTCGCACCCTCGGTGTTCTCGATCCAGATGCCCAGGATATCCCGCGTCCCGTCGGGGAGAACGCCCAGGGCCAGGTAAATGGCCTTGTTGCGCACCAGGCCCTCTTCGCGGATCTTCACCCGCAGCGCATCGAAGAAAATGACCGGGTACATCGGCTCCAGTGGCCGCTGTTGCCACGCGCCAATCTCTTCCATGACCTCGTCT
>NZ_JBICJS010000060.1:0-11348 GCF_043103305.1 Pseudomonas sp. YQ_5
GAGGCCGGCACAGGCAGCCAAAGACAAGACTGGTTCTCGATAGCTTTCATGTTGCCAAGCCTTGAACTCAGTGAAAATGTCCCTATCTAAAACAGGCCCCTGCCAAAACGCTGTATCAGCATCGTGGAAAACCACCACTTTCCTCACCATCGTTTCCGGGTAGAATGCTCGTTCGCATGCGGCCTATGGGCTGCACGGGCGACTCATGGGGCCGCCCTCCATCCCTACGTGTGGAAGATCCTGCCGATATGTTTGCGCCTTTGTTAAAAAAACTTTTTGGAAGCAAGAACGAGCGTGAAGTCAAACGCATGCTCAAGACGGTGAGTATCGTCAATGCCTTCGAAGAGAAGATGGTGGCCCTCTCCGACGAGCAACTGCGGGGCAAGACCGTAGAGTTCAAGGAGCGCCTGGCCAAAGGCGAGACACTGGACCAATTGCTGCCCGAAGCCTTCGCCGTGGCCCGAGAGGCCGGCAAGCGCGTAATGGGCATGCGCCATTTCGATGTGCAGTTGATCGGCGGCATGACCCTGCACGAGGGTATGATCGCAGAAATGCGCACCGGTGAAGGCAAGACCTTGGTCGGTACCTTGGCCGTTTACCTCAATGCATTGTCCGGCAAGGGCGTGCACGTGGTCACCGTCAACGACTATCTGGCGCGCCGTGACGCCAACTGGATGCGCCCGCTGTACGAATTCCTCGGTCTGTCGGTCGGTATCGTCTCGGCCTTCCAGCCGCCGGAAGAAAAGCGCGCCGCCTATGCCGCCGACATCACCTACGGCACCAACAACGAATTCGGTTTCGACTACCTGCGCGACAACATGGCGTTCAGCCAGGACGAGAAGTTCCAGCGTGAACTGAACTTCGCCGTGATCGACGAAGTCGACTCCATCCTCATCGACGAAGCGCGTACCCCGCTGATCATTTCCGGTCAGGCCGAGGACAGCTCCAAGCTGTACATCGAGATCAACCGCCTGATCCCGCGCCTCACCCAGCACATCGAAGAGGTCGAAGGCCAGGTCACCCAAGAAGGCCACTTCACCATCGACGAGAAGAGTCGCCAGGTGGAACTGAACGAAGCCGGCCACCAGTTCATCGAAGAGATGCTGGCCCAGGCGGGCCTGCTCGCCGAAGGCGAGAGCCTGTACTCCGCGCACAACCTGGGCTTGCTGACACACGTCTACGCCGGTCTTCGTGCACACAAGTTGTTCCACCGCAACGTCGAGTACATCGTCCAGGACGGCCAGGTCCTGCTGATTGACGAACATACCGGCCGTACCATGCCAGGTCGTCGTCTGTCCGAGGGCCTGCACCAGGCCATCGAAGCAAAAGAAAACCTGAACATCCAGGCCGAGAGCCAGACCCTGGCTTCGACCACGTTCCAGAACTATTTCCGCCTGTACACCAAGCTGTCCGGCATGACCGGTACCGCCGACACCGAAGCGTTCGAGTTCCAGTCGATCTACGGCCTGAACGTGATGGTCATTCCGCCGAACAAGCCACTGGCGCGTAAGGACTACAACGACCTGGTGTACCTGACCGCTGACGAGAAATACGCCGCGATCATCGCCGACATCAAGGAAAGCATGAAGCTGGGCCGCCCGGTGCTGGTGGGTACCGCGACCATTGAAACTTCCGAGCACATGTCCAACCTCCTGAAAAAGGAAGGTATCGACCACAAGGTGCTCAACGCCAAGTATCACGAGAAGGAAGCCGAGATCATCGCCCAGGCAGGCGCGCCCGGTGCACTGACCATCGCCACCAACATGGCTGGCCGTGGTACCGACATCCTGCTGGGCGGTAACTGGGAAGCCGAAGTGGCTGCCCTGGAAAACCCGACCGCCGAGCAGATCGCCCAGATCAAGGCCGACTGGCAGAAGCGTCACCAGCAAGTGATCGAAACGGGTGGCCTGCATGTAATCGCTTCCGAGCGCCACGAATCGCGCCGTATCGACAACCAGCTGCGTGGCCGCTCCGGTCGTCAGGGCGACCCGGGCTCCAGCCGCTTCTACCTGTCGCTGGAAGACAGCCTGATGCGCATCTTCGCCTCTGACCGGGTGAAGAACTTCATGAAGGCACTGGGCATGCAGTCGGGCGAGGCCATCGAGCACCGCATGGTCACCAACGCTATCGAGAAAGCCCAGCGCAAGGTCGAAGGCCGCAACTTCGACATTCGTAAGCAATTGCTCGAATATGACGACGTCGCCAACGAACAGCGCAAGGTGATCTACCACATGCGCAACAGCTTGCTGGCCGCCGAGAACATTGGTGACACCATCGTCGAATTCCGCAAGGAAGTACTGGACGCTACCATCAGCCAGCACATTCCGCCGCAGTCGCTGCCAGAGCAGTGGGACGTTGCCGGCCTGGAGGCTTCGCTGGCCAGCGATTTCGCCATCAAGTTGCCAATCCAGCAATGGCTCGACGAGGACGATCACCTCTACGAAGAGACCTTGCGCGAGAAGCTGCTGAGCGAGATCACCGCTGCCTACACCGAGAAGGAAGACCAGGCTGGTCTCGAAGCCCTGCGAACCTTCGAGAAGCAGATTCTGCTGCGCGTGCTGGACGACCTGTGGAAAGACCACCTGTCGACCATGGACCACCTGCGTCACGGTATTCACCTGCGTGGTTATGCGCAGAAGAACCCGAAGCAGGAGTACAAGCGCGAGTCGTTCAGCCTGTTCCAGGAGCTGTTGGAGTCGATCAAGCGCGACACCATCCGCGTGTTGTCGCACGTACAGGTTCGCCGCGAAGACCCAGCCGAAGAAGAAGCCCGCCTGCGCCGCGAGGCCGAAGAGCTGGCTAGCCGCATGCAATTCCAGCACGCCGCTGTATCGGGCCTGGAAAGTGAGCAACTGAGCGAGGAGGGGGCCGAAGTAGCGGTAGCCTCGGCGCCAGTACGCAATGACCAGAAGCTGGGCCGCAACGAGCCGTGCTGGTGCGGCTCGGGCAAGAAGTTCAAGCATTGCCATGGTCAGATCGAGTGATCTGAACCGTACGTTGTACAAGCCTGGGGCCGCTTTGCGGCCCTTTCGCGACACAAGGCCGCTCCCACAGGTACCGCGCTCGTCCATCAACGGGCGCGATCCTTGTGGGAGCGGCCTTGTGTCGCGATGGGGCGCGAAGCGGCCCCTTTTTCGAAATCATCGTTTTTTCTAGGAGCGCTCTAATGGCTGTTGGTCTTGGTCCTTTGCCCACCCTGCACCCGGTTCCGGGTTTTGAACTCGGTATCGCTTCTGCCGGTATCAAGCGCCCGGGGCGCAAGGATGTGGTGGTCATGCGCTGTGCCGAAGGCTCCAGCGTGGCGGGTGTGTTCACCCTCAACGCCTTCTGCGCCGCGCCGGTGATCCTGTCCAAGCAGCGTGTACAGGGCACCGTGCGCTACCTGCTGACCAACACAGGTAACGCCAACGCAGGCACCGGCGCGCCGGGCCTGGCCGCCGCCGAGCGTACCTGCGCCAAGCTGGCCGAACTGGCTGGCGTACCGGCCGAGTCGGTACTGCCGTTTTCCACCGGTGTGATCGGTGAGCCGCTGCCGGTCGAGAAGATCGAAGGCGCGCTGCAGGCCGCGCTCGACAACCTGTCGGAAAACAACTGGGCTGAGGCCGCTACCGGCATCATGACCACCGACACCCTGCCCAAGGGGGCCAGCCGCCAGTTCCAGCACGATGGCGTGACCGTTACCGTCACCGGCATCAGCAAGGGGGCAGGCATGATCCGCCCGAACATGGCGACCATGCTGGGTTACATCGCCACCGACGCCAAGGTGGCGCCAAAGGTACTCAAGGACCTGATGCTCGACGGCGCCAACAAGTCGTTCAACCGCATCACTATCGATGGTGACACCTCGACCAACGATTGCTGCATGCTGATCGCTACCGGCAAGGCCGACCTGCCGGAAGTGACCGAAGCCAGCGGCGCGCTCTTCGAAGCGCTGAAAAAGGCCGTGTTCGAGGTGTGCATGGAAGTGGCCCAGGCCATCGTCCGTGACGGCGAAGGCGCGACCAAGTTCGTGACCGTGCAGGTCAACGGTGGTGGCAACCACCAAGAGTGCCTGGACGTCGGTTACGCCGTGGCCCACTCGCCGCTGATCAAGACCGCGCTGTTCGCCTCCGACCCGAACTGGGGCCGCATCCTCGCCGCGGTTGGCCGTGCCGGTGTGCCGGAGCTGGATGTGAGCCTGATCGACGTTTACCTGGACAACGTTTGCATTGCGAGCCAAGGCGGCCGCAGCCCGAGCTATACCGAGGCGCAGGGTTCGGCAGTGATGGCCCAGGAAGAGATCACCATCCGTATCGAGCTGGGCCGTGGCCAGTGCAGCGAAACCATCTGGACGACCGACCTGTCCCACGAGTACGTGAAGATCAACGCCGAGTACCGTACCTGATCCACTGATCCGAAAGCCTCTTCGCGGGCACGCCCGCTCCCACAGGTGTTGCAATGCCTGCAGGAGCGGTGCGCTCCCTGTAGGAGCGGGCTTGCCCGCGAAAGGCCGCGCAGCGGCCTGCGGGTTTTGCAATACAAACCTGATGGAGCCGAACCATGAGCTATCACCTGATCATCGGCGACAAGCTGTACTCCTCCTGGTCGCTGCGTGGCGCCCTGGCCCTCGAGCTGGCCGGCATGCCCTACGAAGAAACCCTGATCAAGCTGAACCAGCCTGATACCCGTCAGCGCATTCTCGCCTACTCCGCCACCGGCAAGGTACCGCTGCTCAAGACCGAGCACGGTGTGATCGCGGACTCGCTGGCCATTGCCGAATACCTCAACGAACGCCACCCCGAAGCCCAGCTGTGGCCTGCCGATGTGGCGACGCGAGCCCAGGCCCGTTCGGCCTGTGCGCAGATGCATAGCGGCTTCTTTGCCCTGCGCGGCGCCATGCCGTTCGACTTGTCGCGCGACCAGGCGCTGGACAACGTGCCGCTGGACGTGCAAATCGACATCGACCGTATCGTTGCGCTGTGGTCCGAATGCCGTCTGGTGGCCAAGGACAGCGGCCCGTTCCTGTTCGGCAAGGCAAGCCTGGCCGATGCCTTCTTTGCCCCGGTGGCCGTGCGCCTGCGCACCTATCGCGTAGAAGTCCCCGCTGAGGCGGCAGCCTACATCGAGACCATTTATCAGTGGCCAGCCTTCCAGGCATGGCAACGGGCAGGCCTGGAGGAGCGTGAAGCGTGAAACGGATTCATGTAGTAGCGGCCGTCATTCGCGGTGCTGATGGCCGTATTCTGATCGCACGTCGTGCCGATACCCAGCACCAGGGCGGCTTGTGGGAGTTTCCCGGTGGCAAGGTGGAGGAAGGCGAGAGCGTCGAAGCGGCGCTTGCCCGCGAGTTGCGCGAGGAGCTGGGCATTGAGGTAACCCGGTCGCGTGCGCTGATCAAGGTCAGCCATGACTACCCGGACAAGCAGGTGCTGCTGGATGTGCGCGAGGTCGAAGCGTTCACTGGCGAACCCCACGGTGCCGAAGGCCAGCCGCTGGAATGGGTTGCCCCGCGCGATTTGCCGCAGTATGAATTCCCTGAGGCCAACAAGCCGATCGTCGCCGCTGCGCGCCTGCCGGACCAGTACCTGATCACCCCGGATGGCCTGGAGGTGCCGCAGCTGCTCAAGGGCATCCAGAAGGCGGTGGCCAACGGCATTCGCCTTATCCAGTTGCGTGCTCCGGACATGTACGACCCCAAGTACCGCGACGTGGCGGTGGATGCGGTCGGGCTGTGTGCGGGCAAGGCGCAGTTGATGCTTAAAGGGCCACTGGAATGGCTGGGTGATTTCCCGGCGGCCGGTTGGCACCTGACGGCCGCGCAACTGCGCAAGTACGCTGCCAGGGGCCGGCCGTTCCCCAAGGAACGCTGGTTGGCCGCGTCCTGCCACAGTGCCGAGGAGCTGGCGCTGGCTGAGCAGATGGGCGTGGACTTTGTCACCCTGTCGCCAGTGCAGGCAACCCAGACTCATCCGGATGCGGTGCCGCTGGGCTGGGATGAGGCGCAGCGCGTTATTGCCGGGTTCAACAAACCGGTGTATCTGCTGGGTGGGGTAGGGCCGAGTGAGCGCGAGCAGGCTTGGGAAGCGGGTGCACAGGGTGTGGCCGGGATCCGGGCGTTCTGGCCCGAGGTTTGAGTCCCCTGTAACAAGGGCCGCTGCGGGGCCCATTCGCGGGCTTGCCCGCTCCCACAGGAAACTCACAAGCTTCAAGCCTGCTCGAAACCTGTGGGAGCGGGCAAGCCCGCGAATGGGCTGCAAAGCAGCCCCAGAAGTATCAGCCTTTGGGTTTCTCGGCGGGCTGCCACAAAACCTCAGCCACCCCCTGGCGCCGCCCGATGATCCGCGCCGCCACGAACAATAGATCGGAAAGCCGGTTGATATATGTCATCCCAACGCCTTCCAGTGGCTCCATGGCATTCAACTGCTGGCACCGGCGCTCTGCACTGCGCGCCAGGCTGCGGCACACATGCGCCTGCGCCACCAGCGCCGAACCACTGGGCAGAATGAAGTTCTTCAGCGGCCCCAGCTCTTCGTTCCACACATCGATGGCCGCCTCCAGGCGTTCCACTTCCGCCAGGTTCAACGCCTGGTAACTGGGCATCGCCAGCTCGCCACCCAGGTCGAACAAGCGGTGCTGACACGGCGCCAGCACCTCGGTCACTTCATTCAGCCCGTGCTCGGCAAGCCCCGCCAGCAGCAACCCCAACTGGCTGTTCAGGCTGTCCACCTCGCCAATCGCTTCGATCCGCGGGTGGTCCTTGGGCACCCGACGGCCGTCGCCGAGGCCGGTTTCGCCTTTGTCGCCGGTGCGGGTATAGATTTTCGAAAGGCGGTAGCCCATATCATTGCTCCGTTCTGGTCGGCGCCGCCGCTGTCGGCTGGCTGAGGGGCAGGCGCAGGGTAAAGCAGGTGCCCTGGCCTGGCGTGGATTGCACTTCCATCTGCCCCTTGTGGTTATTGGTGATGATGAAGTACGAGACTGACAGGCCCAGCCCGGTGCCCTGGCCGATTTCCTTGGTGGTGAAGAACGGCTCGAAGGTGCGCTTGCGCACTGCCTCGGGCATGCCGACGCCATTGTCCTCGACCTGGATTTCCGCCCATGGCGGGTTCAGCCGGGTGCGCAGTGTGATGCGCCCGGGCTCGCTGGGTTGCGGGCGCTGGTGGATGGCTTGGGCCGCATTCTTCAGCAAGTTGAGCAGTACTTGTTCCAGCTCGTTGGCGGTGCAGGGCACCGGCCCCAGGTTGGGGTCGAACTGGCGCACGATGGCTTGACCCTTGAAGTCGAAGCCGATGGCCAGGTCGAAGTCATTGCCGGCAATTTCAAGGGCCTGATCGATCAGTGCCGGCAGCTCACATGGCACCAGTTGGCGGTCGCTGCGGCGGCTGAAACTGAGCATGTGGGTGACGATCTTCGCCGCCCGGGCTCCGGCCTGCTGAATGCCGTCGAGCAGTTGCGGCACCTCGCGGCTGTCCAGATAGCGGTTGATCGTGGCCAGGTCGATGCCCAGCTCTTCGGCCTGTTCCTGGTTGCGCGGCAGGTCGGACGACAGGCGCCGGCGAATGTTCTGCACGTTGTGCAGGATAGCGCCCAGCGGGTTGTTGATTTCATGCGCCATGCCGGCAGCCAGGCCACCGACCGAGAGCATTTTTTCCGACTGCACCATCATCTCTTCCAATGACAGACGCTGGGTGATGTCGTCGATACGAATGACCACGCCGCGCCCACCGCCGCCGGTCAGTGGGTAGAAGGTCAGGGCGTAGTGGCGTAGGTCGTCGCCCTTGGGCCAGGTTACCCGCTCGATCTTCGCCACTCGATGTTTTTCCACGGTCTCCTTCAGCTGCGGGAGGAACGGCTTCAGCGGTTCGAAAGCAATGAACACGGGCTGGTTAAGTGCCTCGTCCAGTGGCGTGCCGGAAAGCACCGTGGCTTCGTGGTTCCATTGGGTCACGTAAAGCTGTTCGTCGAGGGCAATCAGCGCCGAGGGCATCGAGTCGATGATGCTGTTGAGGTAGTTCTGGAAACCGGTGAGTTTTTTCTCGATCTTGCTGCGTACCTGCACTTCCAGTTCCAGCTTGCGGTTGGTGTGGCGGGTTTCCTCAGCAAGGCCCTGAGCCTGGTCGTAGGCGCTCTGGAATTCATCGCGGGCGCTCTTGAGCTGCTGCTCGCGGGCCTCGATGCGCGACAGCATGGTGTTGAAGGCCTCGGCCAGGCTGCCGATTTCATCGTCGTTGCCGCGCTGGGCGCGCAAGGCGTAGCTCTCTTCGCGGGTAACCTGGCGGCTGAGTTCCTCAAGCTGGTTGATCGGTTGTGTGATCAGGCGCTTGATCTGCCGGGCGATGACGATCCATAGCAGGACACTGAATACCAGGATGCCCAGGCTGGCGCTGAGTGTGCCGGTGTAGAAGGCCATGGGCAGTTCGCTGCTGGCTACCAGCAGCAAGTGTGCCGGTGGGTTGGCATCGCGGGGGATGCGGATCAACTGAGTGCTGCGAAACTCCATCAGGCGCCAGCCGTCGATGTTTCGAAAACGCTTGGGCAGGGCCAGCGGCTCACCATGCTGCAACTGCGCCAGCATCTGCCCATCGCCACCGTAGACGGCGGCGGCACGCAGCGGTGTGTAATTGTCCAGTTCCTTGAGCAGGGCACGGGCGGTGTCCGGGGTGTCGCCGGCGCGGGCTGCAAGCTGTGGATTGGCCACCAGCCGGCCGATGGTCTGCAACGCCTGCGGCGCCATGCTTTCCTGGGTAATCCAGTAGGCGGCGCTGATGAAGGTGAGGTTGGCCACCAGCAAGATGGTCACCAGCAGTACCAGCAGGGCCGCCAGTAGCTTCTGCCCGACCGGGAGGTTTTCCAGGCGTTGGCGCAAGGTCATGGGCAAGGCAATGTCCGTATCCGGTTGAAGGGCCGCGTCAGTCGCAGGGCAAACCACGCACGCGCAGGTTTTCGACCAAACGCTGCAGCAGGTGTTCCAGCTGCGGCAGCTGCAGGCCATGACGTGTGGCCGCGCGGCAAGCATGGCCGAGCAGGTAGTGCAACTCGGTGCGCCGTCCTGCATGCACGTCCTGGTACATGGAAGAATAGTTGCCTGCGGTGGCGAGGATTACCCGCTGCACTTCTTCGTCCAGCCCCTCGGCTGCTTGCGGCTGGCCGCAACGGTGCAGCAGCCGGGCCAGCTCGACGCACAGGGCCTGAACTTCACCCAGGTGCCCCAGCAGCCCGCCATTCTGGCAATCGTGAAGCACAGTCAGCGGGTTGATGGCGCAATTGAGCGCCAGCTTGCGCCACAGGCGGGTAAGTATGTCCACTGTCCATTCAGCGGGGATACCGGCTTCGTGCAGGTCATCGAACCAGGCGGGGATCATGGGGTTACGTGGGTCGCCCAGCCAGTTGAAGCCATGGCCGGCAAAACGCACCTGCCAGTCCCCCTCGCGGAAGGCGCCTTCGGTGCTGGAGACGAAGATGCAGCGAGCGTGCGGCACAACGTCGGCGACTTCATCCTGGCTGCCCAGGCCATTCTGCAACAGCAGCACTTCGGCGCTCTCGGCCAGCCGCGGTGCTACACCGGCAATCGCCGGGGCTGCGTCATAGGCTTTGCAGGCCACCAGCAGGCGGTGGATCGGGCCTTGCGCCTGGGCGGTTTCGGCAGGTATGGCGTAGTGCCGGGTTTGCTCTTGCTCGACCAAGGTCAGGCCGCCAGCCTGCTGATAAGCCTGCAACCGTTGCCCGTCACGCAGGATCAGGCGCACAGCCTTGCCTGCGCGTGCCAGGCGGCAGGCCCACAGACTGCCCAGGCTACCGGCGCCGAGAATATGCCAGGTGCTGCTCATATGCGTTTCGCAACCCGTTATAATGAGCCCGCATTTTAACCTTCAAACCCAGCGCGCTCCATCTTCAGCCTGAGCGCGCTTTTATTTTGGGAGAACAACCATGCCTTCGTTCGACGTGGTATCGGAACTGGACAAGCACGAAGTGCAGAACGCGGTCGACAACGCCATCAAGGAACTGGACCGCCGCTACGACCTCAAGGGCAAAGGCACCTTCGAGTTCAAGGACAAAGAGCAGACCGTGATGCTCACCGCCGAGGAAGAGTTCCAGCTCGAGGCGATGCTGGAGATCCTGCGCCTGGCGCTGGTCAAGCGCAAGATCGACGTGAAGTGCCTGGAAACCAAGGACCCGTACGCCTCCGGCAAGGAAAAGAAACAGGAAGCCAAGTTCCGCGAAGGCATCGACAAGGACCTGGCGAAAAAGATCGTTGCCACCATCAAGGATGGCAAGTTGAAAGTACAGGCCGCCATCCAGGGTGAGCAGGTACGGGTAACCGGCAAGAAGCGTGACGACCTGCAGGAAGCCATTGCCCTGCTGCGCACCAAGGAATTCGACATGCCGCTGCAGTTCAACAACTTCCGCGACTGATGTGGGGTCGCCCGGAACCCCGATGGCCAAATGATGTCCATGGGGGCCGGGGTTGCGTAATAACACGCGCGGCCTGTTCTACCGTGTACTTGCCGCTCGGCATCAGGAGATGAATATGGATTTGAACGCTGAGGTCGATCAGCTCGTCCGCCAATCCCAGACGTGGATCCCTTTGATCATGGAATACGGCAGCCGTGTGCTGCTGGCACTGCTGACCCTGGCGGTTGGCTGGTGGATCATCAACAAGGTCAGCGCCCGCCTCGGCAAGCTGGTTGGCCTGCGCAACGCCGACTTGGCGCTGCAGGGCTTCATCAGCTCTCTGGCGAACATCGTGCTGAAGGTGCTGCTATTGGTCAGCGTGGCCTCGATGATCGGCATCGAGACCACCTCGTTCGTCGCCGCCATCGGTGCCGCAGGCCTGGCCATCGGCCTGGCCTTGCAGGGCAGCCTGGCGAACTTCGCCGGTGGTGTGCTGATTCTGATGTTCCGCCCGTTCCGTATCGGTGACTGGATCGAGGCGCAGGGCGTTGCCGGCACCGTCGACAGTATCCAGATCTTCCACACCGTGCTCCGCACCGCTGACAACAAGACAGTCATCATGCCCAATGGCAGCCTGTCCAACGGCATCATTACCAACACCAACCGCCAGCCGACGCGCAAGGTGGTGTTCGATGTGGGCGTTGACTACGAGGCCGACCTGCAGACGGCCCGCAATGTGTTGCTGGAGCTGGCAAAGGACCCACGTGTTCTGCAAGACCCGGCACCGCAGGCGGTCGTGTCGACGCTGGGCGACAGCTCGATCACCGTATCGCTGCGCTTGTGGACCAAGACCTCCGATTACTGGGACGTGATGTTCATGCTTAACGAGTATGCGCGTGACCGGTTGAAGGCCGAAGGGATCGACATTCCGTTTCCGCAGCGGGTTATTCGCGTGGTGCAGGAGACTGCAACGCAGT
>NZ_JBICJS010000061.1:0-147740 GCF_043103305.1 Pseudomonas sp. YQ_5
GAGTGGTGGGTGATGACGGGATCGAACCGCCGACCCTCTGCTTGTAAGGCAGATGCTCTCCCGGCTGAGCTAATCACCCTTCGTCTCGGTGTGGCGCGCATTCTACGGAGCGTCCCGCACCCTGGCAAGCACTTTTTAAACTTTTTGCAAAAAAAACCTCAGGCCTTTCAAAGACCTAGCGTTGTCGGCCGATTCTTTCATGCATAAGCCACTGCTGGCCCTCTGACAGGGCTGGCCTCAACTCACCGCTCGGAGAATAATGCCCGCCTTATGCATTAAGGAGAGATTGCCCCTCATGTGGTTCAAGAACCTGCTGACCTACCGCCTGACCCAGGAAGTTCCGTTCGAGCCTGAAGCGCTGGAAGCCGCCCTGGCCAGCAAGCCGGCCCGCCCCTGCGCCAGCCAGGAGCTGACCACCTATGGTTTCGTCGCGCCGTTCGGCAAAGGCGAAGACGCTCCCCTGGTGCATGTCAGCGGCGAGTACCTGCTGATTGCCGCGCGCAAGGAAGAACGCATCCTGCCGAGCAGCGTGGTCAACGACGCGGTCAAGGAAAAGGTCGAAGAGATCGAGACCGAGCAAATGCGCAAGGTCTATAAAAAGGAACGCGACCAGATCAAGGACGAAATCATCCAGGCGTTCCTGCCGCGTGCGTTCATCCGCCGCTCGATGATCTTCGCTGCCATTGCCCCGCGCCTGGGCGTGATCCTGGTCAACTCGGCCAGCGCCAAGCGCGCCGAAGACCTGCTGTCGACCCTGCGTGAAGTGATGGGCTCGCTGCCGGTGCGCCCGGCCACGGTGAAGATTGCGCCGGTAGCCACCATGACCGACTGGGTCAAATCGCAGCAAGCCGCCGAAGGCTTCTATGTGCTGGACGAGTGCGAACTGCGTGACACCGCCGAAGATGGCGGTATCGTGCGTTGCAAGCGCCAGGACCTGACCGGCGAAGAGATCCAGTTGCACCTTTCCACTGGCAAGGTGGTGACCCAGCTGGCCCTGGCCTGGCAAGACAAGCTGTCGTTCGTTCTCGACGACAAGATGGTCATCAAGCGCCTGAAGTTCGAAGAGCTGCTGCAGGAGCAGGCCGAGCAGGACGGTGGCGATGAGGCTGCGCAGCAGTTCGATGCCAGCTTCCAGCTGATGATGATGACCTTTGCCGAATTCCTGCCGGTGCTGTTCGAGGCGCTGGGTGGGGAAGAGATCCCGCAAGGGGTCTGATTGGTATGAAATGCAGGTGCTGGCCTGAATCGTTTTCTGCCAGCACCGGCCTCTTCGCGGGTAAACCCGCGCCTGCAAGTGGACGTGGTAACCCCTTGCAGGCGCGGTCTTGCCCGCAAGGCCGCAGACAGGCACCATGGTGCCCACGGTGAGGACGACCTCACGACGCACCGCGTGACCACTCCGGGGACGGCCCCATCATTCAAACGATGGAGACACACTCATGTCCTGGATCATCCTGTTTTTCGCCGGCCTGTTCGAGGTCGGCTGGGCCGTCGGCCTCAAATACACCGACGGTTTCACTCGACCGCTACCCACTGTCCTTACCGTCGGCGCCATGGTCATCAGCCTGGGCCTGTTGGGCCTGGCCATGAAGGAATTGCCGCTGGGCACCGCCTATGCCATCTGGACCGGCGTAGGCGCAGTCGGTACGGTCATCGCCGGGATCATTCTGTTCGGCGAGTCCATGGCCCTGGTGCGGCTGGTCAGCGTGGCGCTGATCGTCTGCGGCCTTGTGGGCCTGAAAGTCAGCGCCAGCTAACCCCTATCGCAGATGGCCGCGCAGGCGGCTGACCTGTTCGCGCAACACTTCAGGCTGCGCCGCCTCCACCGGGACGGCGGCGCCTGCCACGATGGTCACCCGCGACCACAGGCGCTTGAAGAAACCCTTGGCCGGGTCACGGCTGAAGAAGCTTCCCCACAACCCCTGCAAGGCCAGCGGAATCACCGGTACCGGCGTTTCTTCGAGGATGCGGCTGACCCCACCCTTGAAGACATCGATTTCGCCATCGCCCGTCAGCTTGCCTTCCGGGAAAATGCACACCAGCTCGCCATCCGCCAGGTACTCGGCAATGCGCGCGAAGGCCCGCTCGTACGTCGCCTGGTCTTCGTTACGCCCGGCAATCGGGATGGCACCGGCAGTGCGAAACACGAAGTTGAGCACCGGCAGGTTGTAGATCTTGTAGTACATGACAAAGCGGATCGGCCGGCGGATAGCCCCGCCCAGCAGCAACGCATCGACGAACGACACGTGGTTGCACACTAGCAACGCTGCACCCTCGTCGGGGATGCGCTCAAGGTCTCGGTGCTGCACGCGGTACATCGAATGGCTGAGCAGCCAGATCAGGAAGCGCATGGTGAACTCGGGGACGATCCTGAAGATGTAGGTGTTGACCGCGATATTGAGCAGCGACACCACCAGGAAAAGCTGCGGGATGCTCAGCTTGGCCACGCCTAGCAGGATGATGGTGAGCACCGCCGACACCACCATGAACAAGGCATTGAGGATGTTGTTGGCCGCGATCACCCTGGCGCGCTCGTCCTCGGCCGTGCGGGCCTGGATCAACGCATACAGCGGCACGATGTAGAAACCGCCGAACACACCCAAGCCAATGATCGACAGCAAGATCCACCACGCCTGGCTCATGCCCAGCAATGCCAGCCAGTCGTGCGGCGCTGCTGCAGCCGGCACATCACCGGAGTGCCACCACCACAGCAGGCCGAACAGGGTCAGGCCGAACGAGCCGAACGGCACCAGGCCGATTTCCACCTTACGTCCACTGAGCCGCTCGCACAGCAGTGAGCCCAGGGCGATGCCCACCGAGAACAGTGTCAGCACCAGGGTCACCACCGTGCCGTCACCGTGCAGCCAATCCTTGGCATAGGCCGGGATCTGCGTGAGGTAGATGGCGCCGACAAACCAGAACCACGAGTTGCCGACGATCGAACGCGACACCGCCGGCGGCTGGCCCAGGCCCATGCGCAAGATCACCCACGACTGCTTGAAGATGTTCCAGTCCAGCGGCATTTGCGGCGAGGCGGCAGCAGCCCGGGGGATCCAGCGGCTGGCCAGATAGCCGAGTACCGCCGTGCCGACCACGCCACCGGCCACCACCGTTGCGTAACTGTCGGCCGACATCATCACCCCGGCGCCGATAGTGCCGGCGAGGATGGCGAGGAAGGTACCGGTTTCCACCAGCCCATTACCGCCCACCAGCTCTTCCTCGCGCAGGGCCTGCGGCAGGATCGAATACTTCACCGGGCCGAACAGCGCCGAGTGGGTCCCCATACCGAACAGCGCCACCAGCATCAGCGCCAGATGGTTGGTGACAAAGCCCAGCGCACCAATCGCCATGATCACGATTTCGGCCAGCTTGATTGCGCGGATCAGCGCATCCTTGGCGAACTTCTCGCCAAACTGCCCGCCCAGCGCCGAAAACAGGAAAAACGGCAGGATGAACAGCAAGGCACACAGGTTGACCCAGATCGATCGGTCACCATCGCCCAGGCTGAGCTTGAACAAAATCGCCAGGATCAGCGACTGCTTGAACAGGTTGTCGTTGAAGGCACCCAGCGACTGAGTGATGAAAAACGGCAGGAAACGCCGCTTGCCGAGCAAGGTGAATTGCGAAGAGTGACTCATCGTCCTTGGTCCTGAGGGCTTTTCAATTGGAGGCTCGCCAAGCGCGCCGGGCCACAAATCTGCATGGGAAATGCGCTGGCTGGCAAGCACCACCTCAGACATGGCCAGACGAGATTGCTATCAAGGACCTGCTGGCAGTTGCAGCACTGGCGCTAAGTCACTCGAAGCCAAACAACGCCCGCGCGGTATCCACCAAGAGTGCCTGGCGCAACTGCGCTGAACACCCCAAGGCCTCGAACTGTTCGACAGCGGTGCCGAAACTGACCTCCGACTCATGCTGGGTATGCGGCCAGTCACTGCCCCACATCAACCGCTCTGCGCCGTAATGGGCTTCCAGCGCGCACAGCGCCTGACGGGCGAATGCCAGGTTCTGTTCCGGCGAGCCCTGCAGCCGGTAGATGCCGGACACCTTCACCCATACCTTGCCCCGACCGCTCAGGGTGAGCAGTTCGGCAAACCCCGGCTGGCCCAGGCCAAGGCGGGCATCTGGCCGGCCGAAATGGTCAATCACGATGTCCAGGCCATAGGGCTGCAATGCCCGCACCAGCACTGGAATGTCCGCCACCTGACGGTGCAGTTCCACGTGCCACCCCTGCTCGCCGATGTGTTCCAGCAGCGGCCGCCACTGCGCGTCGGTCAGGTCAGGCATATCCTGCCCCATGAGGTTGAGGCGTACACCCCTTACCCCCAACCGGGCCATTTCCGCCAACGTCGCGCGCTCGACATCCCGCTCCAGCATCACCACCCCGCGCAGTTGCCCAGGCACGGTCTGCAAGGCGCTGAGCAAATAGCGGTTGTCGGTACCCAGGAAGCTGGGCTGGACCAGTACGCCATGGCTGAAACCATGAGCCCGCAGCCGGCCCAGGTAGTCGCCCAGCGGCGCATCGTAACTGGGCGCATAACGCCGCTGGCTGGCCAGGTTCAGGCCACGGCTGAACACGTGGGCGTGGCTGTCGATGGCGGTCAGGTGCAAAGCGGGTGCGTGGGGCATGGTTCTCATACAAACACGTTCAGGTTACTTGGCGACGGCACCGGCCGCTTCCGGCGCAGGTGCAGATTCAAGGTTGCGGCCACGGGTTTCGGGCAGGCACAGGGCTGCGATCACCGCAACGCCATACGCGATGCCGGCATCGATGCCGATGGCACTCCCCAGCGACATCGATTCGCTCATGTGCCCGACCAGGAAGGGGAACACGGCCGACAGCACGCGACCGAAGTTGTAGCAAAAGCCCACCCCGGCGCCGCGTACGTCAGCCGGGTACAGTTCATTGAAAAACGCGCCAAGGCTGGCCGGGATGCCGGCGGCGAAAAAGCCCAGCGGGAAGCCGAGGAACAGCATCTGGGTATTGCTCAGCGGGAAGAACACGTAGGCCTGCACGGTCAGTACACAGCACAGGGCGAACAGCAGGATGTTCTTGCGCCTGCCAATACGGTCGATCAGCAGGCCGCTGACCACGCAGCCACACCAGAAGGCCAGGATGATCACCGCCAGGTAACCGCCAGAGTTAAGCACCGAGAGGTTGCGCTCTGTCTTGAGAAAGGTCGGCAACCAGGTCATCACCGCGTGGTAGCCACCGTGGGCACCCAGGCCGAGCAAGCCGCCCAGCAGGGTCACACGCAGCAGTTCCGGGCGGAAGATGCCAGCCATCGACTGCAAGAAGCTGGAGGGGATGGCTTTTTCTTTCTGCAGGCGCTGGAAACTGTCCGGCTCAGGCACGTTGCGGCGTACCCAGATGATCAGCAGCGATGGCAGCAGACCGACGAAGAACATCACCCGCCAGGCAAACTCCTGCGGTACCAGTGAGTAAATCAGCGTAAACAGTGCCACCGCCAGCCCCCACCCCACAGCCCAGGCACTCTGCACCGTACCCATGACTTTGCCGCGATACCTGGGGTTGATGGTTTCGGCCATCAGCACAGCGCCGGCTGCCCATTCGCCACCAATGCCAAAGCCTTGCATGGCCTTGACGAACAGCAACGGGTAGAAACCGGTGACGAATGCCGAAAGGAAGGTAAAGAACGAGAACCAGAGAATCATCCATTGCAGGGTACGCACGCGACCATAGCGGTCGGACAGGGTGCCACCCAGCCAGCCGCCGATTGCCGAGGTCACCAAGGTCAGGCCACTGATCAGGCCGGCGTCGCCCTTGGTCAGGGAGAACGCGGCGATCAGCGCGGGGATGGCCAGGCCGAACATCTGCACTTCCAGCGCATCGAGCGACCAGCCGCCGAAACAGGCCCAGAATGTCTTGCGTTCCCGTGAGGTGATCTCGCGATACCAGCTGAACATGATTGTTATCCTTCTAGTCGTGGGTGTGACGGGCAGGCGAAGCCACTGCGCCGTGGCAGCACGGCGCAGACAGGTAAAAGGGTGAAGCGACCGGTTCAGCGAATGTCGATGCGGTAGCGGAAGTGCTGCGCATGGCCGCGCGAGCGGCGCCATTCCAGAGGTTTGCCGGCGTAATCCCGGGCCAGGCGCTCGATCACTACCACCGGGCTGTCGGCCGGCAGTTGCAGCAAGCGGCCATGCACCGCGTCGACCGCTTCGGCGGTCAGGGTCTCTTCGGCGTAGGCGACCACCTGACCGCACAGCGCTTCGTAGATCGGGTACAGCAGTGGACCCTTGCTGTTCAAATCCACGTCCAGCAGCGGCTGGAAGGTTTGACGCGGCAGCCAGATCTCTTCAGCCAGCACCGGCTCGGCGCCAAGCAGACGGGTGCGAACGATGCGGATCACATCAGCCTCCCCCGCCAGGCCCAATGCCTCGGCCACCGCCGAAGGCGCCGGAAGCGGCTCGATAGAGAGAATGCGGCTTTCCGGCACCACGCGCTCGCCATTGGCGGCTTCGAAACGGAAGAAGCGGAACAGCGACGACTGGAACTGCGGGCGGCGAATGAAGGTGCCGCGACCCTGCTGACGCTCCAGCACGCCTTCGGCTACCAGCACATCGACAGCCTTGCGCACGGTGCCGATCGACAGGTCGAACTCGGTGGCCAAGGCTGCTTCGGTCGGGATCGCTTCCCCCGGACGCCAGCGGTTGTTGGCAATTTGCGCGACCATGTGGTCGCGCAGTTGTTGGTAGCGGGGCAGTCGAGCATCACCGGTCAATGGGTGCATGGGTCTCGCTCTCGTTTTGTTATATAAACATCTATATGAATTTTTCAAGAGTATTCCCCCAGCCTGTCGGGCTGTCAATCCTCCGCCCGTCGCCCTTTTGCTTGTGACGCGGCCTTGTGTCGCGGAGGGCTGTGAAGCGGCCGGAGAATTCCCGCATTCACTCGAATGTTGTCGGTGCTGCTGCAAGGGCCGCTTGTGGCTTATGCTTGTGCCCGGCAAACCCGCATAACAAGGACGTGGCAATGCTCGCCGCCATAAAACGCTACCCGCACACCGTTCGCCTGCTGCTCACCACCACCTTCACGCTTACCATCGCCCGCGCCCTCACCCTGCCCTACCTGGTGGTTTACCTGGCAGACAATTTCCAGCTGCCGATCAGCCAGATCGGCCTGCTGATCGGTGGCGCGCTGATCGTCGCCTCGCTATTGAGTCTGTACGGTGGCCATCTGGTCGACACCTTGAGCAACCACGCGCTGGTCAGCATCAGTACCCTGCTGTTCGCCCTGGCCTTCGTCGGCGCGGTCGCCAGCCGTTCGGCACTGCCGTTCTTCTTTTGTCTGGTGTTGATCAACCTGGCTCTGGCAGTGGTCGACATCGCCGCCAAGGCGGGCTTCTGCGCGTTGTTGCCAGTGGATGAGCGGGCCGAGGTTTTCGCCATCAAGTACACCCTCAGCAACGTTGGCTACGCCGCCGGCCCGTTGCTGGGCGTGGCCATGCTTGAACTGAACGACCATGTGCCGTTCCTCGCCTCTGCCCTGCTTGGCCTGGCCATGTGCCTGGCTTATTGGCGCCTGGGTGATCGCAGCCTGCAGGCCCGCGCGCCGGACAAACCTGCGGCCGGCTTCGGCCAAGTGGCGCTGGGGCTGGCGCGGGATCGTCGGCTGGTGTGCTTTACCGCGGGAGGGGTGCTGAGCGCGGTGGTGTTCGGCCAGTTCACCGCCTACCTGTCCCAGTACCTGGTGGTAACCAGCAACCCCACCGCAGCCGCACGGCTGATCGGCTATCTGGTCACCACCAACGCCGTGACGGTCATTGCCTTGCAGTATCTGATTGGCCGGCGTATCAGCCGCCAGCGCCTGATGCCGTGGCTGTTGGCCGGCATGGGCCTGTTTATCGCCGGCTTGCTGGGTTTTGCAATGGCTGGCTCGGTGCTGGCCTGGTGCCTGGCGATGCTGGTGTTCACGCTGGGTGAAATCATCGTGATCCCGGCCGAGTACATGTTCATCGACCTGATTGCACCGGAGCACTTGCGCGGGGTGTATTACGGCGCACAGAACCTGTCCAATCTGGGGGCGGCGCTGGGGCCAGTGATGGTGGGGTTTGCACTGGCACACCTGTGGCCAGGGGCGGTCTTCTACCTGCTGGTGTTGTCGGTGATACTGGCAGGGGTGTTTTACGGGTTGGGTACCCGCAGGGTTTGATGTTGCCTGTTCCTGCCTATTCGCGGGTGAACCCGCTCCTACAACCATCGTCTGCGCTGACGAAGCGGCACTTGCGTGCCAGACTGATTGATCGGGACCGCGTTACCTTTTTGCTTCGGAGTCTTCATGTCGTTGTCCAGCGGGCTGATCGCCGTGGTCGCCCTGGCCTATATGGCCATCATGTTCGCCATCGCCTTCTACGGCGACCGTCGCAGCACGCCCTTGCCGCCAAAGCTGCGCGCCTGGGTGTACAGCCTGTCGCTGGCCGTGTACTGCACCAGTTGGACCTTCTTCGGCGCGGTGGGCCAGGCCGCCGAACAGCTTTGGGCGTTCCTGCCAATCTACCTGGGCCCGGTACTGCTGCTGATCTTCGCGCCTTGGGTGCTGCAGAAGATGGTGCTGATCAGCAAGCAGCAGAACATCACCTCGATCGCCGACTTCATTGCCGCGCGCTACGGCAAGTCGCAGACCCTGGCAGTGGTGGTGGCGCTGATCTGCCTGGTCGGCGTGCTGCCGTACATCGCCTTGCAGCTCAAGGGCATCGTACTGGGCGTGAACCTGCTGATCGGCGCCAACGCCGATGCCACCGGCACCCGCGTGCAGGACACCGCGCTGGTGATATCGCTGGTACTGGCGCTGTTCGCCATCGTCTTCGGTACCCGCAGCCTGGATGTGACCGAGCACCACCGCGGCATGGTCCTGGCGATCGCCTTCGAATCAATGATCAAGCTGCTGGCGTTCCTTGCCGTGGGCATCTTCATCGTTTTCAACCTGTATGACGGTTTCGACGACCTGTTCAGCCAGGCCCGCCAGTCGATCCACTTGCAGGACTATTGGAAAGAAACCATCAATTGGCCGTCCATGGTGGTGCAAACCGCCGTGGCGATGATGGCAATCATCTGCCTGCCCCGGCAGTTCCACGTTACCGTGGTGGAGAACATCGAGCCGCAGGACTTGCGCCTGGCGCGCTGGGTATTCCCCATGTACCTGGCATTGGCCGCGCTGTTCGTGGTGCCGATTGCCCTGGCCGGGCAGATGCTGCTGCCAGGCACGGTGATCTCCGACTCGTTCGTCATCAGCCTGCCGCTGGCAGAGGCGCACCCGAGCCTTGCCCTGCTGGCGTTCATCGGCGGCGCCTCGGCGGCCACCGGCATGGTGATCGTCGAGGCCGTGGCGCTGTCGACCATGGTGTCCAACGACATGCTGCTGCCCTGGCTGCTGCGCCGCAATAACGCCGAGCGGCCTTTCGAAGCATTCCGCCACTGGATGCTTTCGGTACGCCGGGTAACCATCGTGGTGATCCTGCTGCTGGCCTATGTCAGCTACCGCCTGCTGGGTTCCACCGCCAGCCTGGCGACCATCGGCCAGATCGCCTTTGCAGCCGTGACCCAGCTCACCCCGGCCATGCTTGGCGCGCTGTACTGGAAGCAGGCCAACCGTCGCGGTGTGTTCGCCGGCCTGGCCGCCGGCATTTTCCTGTGGTTCTACACCTTGGTGCTGCCGATTGCCGCGCACAGCCTGGGCTGGTCGTTGCAGTTGTTCCCTGGCCTTGCGTGGCTGCATGGCAACCCGCTGAACCTGCCGATCAGTCCGCTGACCCAAGGTGTGGTGCTGTCACTGGCAGGCAACTTCACCCTGTTCGCCTGGGTTTCGGTGCTGTCGCGCACACGGGTTTCCGAGCACTGGCAGGCCGGCCGCTTCATTGGCCAGCAGACCAGCGCGCGGCCCAGCAGCAAGCCGCTGCTGGCGGTGCAGATCGACGACCTGTTGACCCTGGCCTCGCGCTTTGTCGGAGAAGAGCGCGCACGGCAGAGCTTCATCCGCTTTGCCTACCGCCAGGGCAAGGGCTTCAACCCGAACCAGAACGCCGATGGCGACTGGATCGAGCACACCGAACGCCTGCTGGCCGGGGTGCTCGGCACCTCCTCGACCCGCGCCGTGGTCAAAGCGGCCATCGAAGGCCGCGACATGCAGCTGGAAGACGTGGTGCGCATCGCTGACGAAGCCAGTGAGGTGCTGCAGTTCAACCGCGCCCTGCTGCAAGGCGCCATCGAAAACATCAACCAAGGCATCAGCGTGGTCGACCAGAACCTGCACCTGGTGGCATGGAACCGCCGCTACCTGGAGCTGTTCAACTACCCGGACGGGCTGATCAGCGTAGGGCGACCGATTGCCGACATCATCCGCTACAACGCCGAGCGCGGCCTGTGCGGCCCCGGCGAAGCGCAGGTGCATGTGGCGCGGCGGCTACACTGGATGCGCCAGGGCCGCGCGCACTCCTCAGAGCGGCTGTTCCCCAATGGCCGGGTGATCGAGCTGATCGGCAACCCCATGCCGGGCGGCGGCTTTGTCATGAGCTTCACCGACATCACCCCGTTCCGCGAGGCCGAGCAGGCCCTGCGCGATGCCAACGAACGCCTTGAGCAACGCGTGGCGGAGCGCACCCACGAACTGTCGCAGTTGAACCAGGCGCTGTCCGAAGCCAAAAGCCAGGCCGAAGCGGTGAGCAAGTCCAAGACCCGCTTCCTGGCCGCCGTCAGCCATGACCTGATGCAACCCTTGAACGCCGCACGGCTTTTCTCTGCCGCCTTGTCGCAACAGGCCGAGGGCATGAACGAAGAGGCCCAGCAGCTGGTACAGCACATGGACAGCTCGCTGCGCTCGGCTGAAGAGCTGATCAGCGACCTGCTGGACATCTCGCGCCTGGAAAACGGCAAGATCACCCCGGATGCCAAACCCTTCGCCCTCAATGAGCTGTTCGACACCCTGGGCGCCGAGTTCAAGCTGCTGGCGGCCGAGAAGGGCCTGGAGTTCCGCCTGCGCGGCAGCCGCCTGCGGGTGGACAGCGACATGAAACTGCTACGCCGGGTGCTGCAGAACTTCCTCACCAATGCCCTGCGCTATGGCAAGAGCCCGATCCTGCTGGGCGCGCGCCGACAGGGCGAGCGCCTGTGGCTGGAGGTCTGGGACCGTGGCCCGGGCATTGCTGACGACAAGCTGCAAGTGATCTTTCAGGAGTTCAAGCGCCTGGACAGCCACCAGACCCGCGCCGAGAAGGGGCTAGGCCTGGGTCTGGCAATCGCAGACGGGCTGTGCCGGGTATTGGGGCATCCGCTGGAAGTGCGCTCATGGCCGGGCAAAGGCACGGTGTTCCGCGTCAGCGTACCGATTGCGCGCCAGGCCGCCGCGGCGCCAAGCGCCCCCGTGGAACAACAGGGCGGCCAGCCACTGGCCGGGCTACAAGTGCTATGCGTGGATAACGAAGACAGCATCCTGATCGGCATGAACAGCCTGCTAAGCCGCTGGGGTTGCCAGGTATGGACCGCGCGCAACCAGGCCGAATGCGAAGCCTTGCTGGCCAAGGGCATGCGCCCGCACCTGGCATTGGTGGACTATCACCTGGACGACGGCGAGACCGGCACAGGGCTGATGGGCTGGCTTCGTGCGCGGCTGGGTGAGCCAGTACCCGGTGTAGTGATCAGCGCCGACGGCAGCAAGGAAACCATTGCCCTGGTACACGCATCAGGCCTGGACTACCTGGCCAAGCCGGTCAAGCCGGCGGCCTTGCGCGCCCTGCTCAATCGCCATCTGAGCCTGGCTCAGTAACCGCTACGTCGGGCAGCGCTTCGTCGGACAGCGCCCGCTCCAGCAGGTCTGCCGGCAAGCTCTTGCTGGCGCGGGCCCCCAGCAGCTTCAGCTGCTCGCTTCGGCTGACCAGGTTGCCACGCCCTTCGCACAGCTTGTTGCGCGCTGCGGCATAAGCCTTGTCCACCTGCTGCAGGCGGCTGCCCAGCTCGTCCAGGTCCTGGATGAACAGCACGAATTTGTCGTAGAGCCAGCCGGCACGCTCGGCAATCTCGCGGGCGTTCTGTCCTTGACGTTCCTGCTTCCACAGGCTGTCGATGACCCGCAAGGTCGCCAGCAACGTGGTAGGGCTGACAATCACGATCTGCCGGTCGAAGGCCTCCTGGAACAGGTTCGGCTCGGCCTGCAGGGCCGCCGAGAAGGCCGCCTCGATGGGCACGAACAACAACACGAAATCCAGGCTGTGCAGGCCTTCGAGGCGGCTGTAGTCCTTGCTCGACAGGCCTTTGACGTGGCTGCGCAGCGACTGCACATGCTGCTTGAGCGCGGCTTCGTCGTTGCCGGCAACGAACTGCTGGTACGCCGTGAGGCTGACCTTGGCGTCCACCACCACCTGCTTGTTGCCGGGCAGCATGATCAGCACATCCGGCTGGAAGCGCTCGCCGTCGGCGCTTTTCAGGCTGACCTGAGTCTGGTATTCGCGGCCCTTTTCCAGGCCGGCATGCTCCAGCACACGTTCGAGGATCAGCTCCCCCCAGTTACCTTGGGTCTTCTGGCCTTTCAAGGCCTGGGTAAGGTTGGTGGCTTCGTCGGACAGACGCAGGTTGAGCTGTTGCAGGCGCTCCAGCTCCTTGCCCAGCGAGAAGCGCTCGCGGGCCTCTTGTTGGTAGCTTTCCTCCACGCGTTTTTCGAAGGCATGGATGCGCTCCTTGAGCGGGTCGAGCAACTGGCCCAGGTGCTGCTGGCTGGTCTGGGCGAAGCGCTGTTCGCGCTCGTCGAAGATTTTGGTGGCCATGTCGGCGAACTGGGCGCGCAAGGTGTCACGGGCCTCCTGCAGGTCTTCCAGACGTTGCTGGTGGCTTTCCTGCTGTTCACGCAGTTCTGCGTCCAGGCGCGCCGTTTGCGCCTCCAGGCGGCGCAGTTCGGCTTCGCGGTTGGCGCGTTCAAGGCTCCAGGCGTGGGCGGCGTCACGGGCATTGTCGCGGTCGATCTGCAGCAGCTCCAGCTCACGGCCTTGGGCGGCCAGCTGGGCCTGTTTGACGGCATTGGCTTCACTGAGGTCGCTGACCTCGTCGCGACTGGCATCCAGTTGCGCCTGCAGACCGGCCTGGGCCAGCTGGGCAGCGTTGAGGCGCTCTTCGAGCAAGGCCTGCTCACCTTGCCGTGCGCCCTGGCGGCGCTGCACCTGCATGACCCACACCAGACAGGGTATTGCGCCTGCCACCAAGCCCAGCAGAATGCTGGCCAGATCCACTGTCATGCTTACCCCGAACGCTCTGATGCAAATTGAGTGCAGCTTATCAGCCTGACTGGTGTGTTGCCTGCATCGACCTCTTCGCGGGCAAGCCCGCTCCCACAGATGGAAGCAACTGTCTTGCTCAAAATCTGAAAAGCCTGCGCGGTCGCCTGTAGATGGGTTTACCCGCGAAAGGACCGGGCCTGCTGGCCAATTATCACCCGCCGTCCACCTTTGCTGCTGCTACCGTATTCGCGGGTAAACCCGCTTCTGCAAGTGCCGCGCAAGCCTGAAGACAGAGGTAACCCGGTGGGAGCGGGCTTGCCCGCGAAAGGGCCCGCGCAGGCAACAGCGCTCAGGCAGCAAACCACTGTCGCAGCAACCGGCGCGCTTCCTGCGACCCCTGCCCTGCGGCAAGCTCGAGCCAATAGCGCGCCTGCTCCGGCTCGTTGTGCTGACACAGCCGAGCGTACTCCAGCTGCGCCCGCCGATCCCCTGCGCGGGCTGCCTGACGCAGCAGCTCATGGCCAATACGGCGGTCGCGGGCGTTGCCACAATCGCGGCACAACATCTGCCCCAGTCGGCTTTGCGCCACTACCACCCCCTCGCGCGCCGGCTGCTTCAAAAGGTGCCCGGCCAGGTGCTTGACCTGAGGTTTGTCGCCCAGGCGCGGGCTGTCGAGCAACCACAGGGCCACTTTCAGGGAAAAGCGTTTAGCGGGAGGTGCAAGTGTCGATGCAGTGGGGCTGGCGAGGTGTTTACCGCGAAACTTCATGAGCAACAGGTTTGGTGACTCGAAAGGCGCGCCACTCTACTCTTTTTTTTTCGCCTTGGCCTGTCGATTTCTGGCGGATTGAAAAAAAATTCAATGATCTTTTCTTGACGTTTTCAGGTGGATGACCAACCGGTCTGCTGGAGCATGACGATTGTCGGACAGTTCATCCCATTGCTGGCACGCCCGTGCTAGAGCAAGCGCTCGGGACAATCCACAGTTCCTGTGGATAACTCGGTGGACAACCCCCTCTCACACCCCTCAAACCCCCATGAATTGGGGGTTTTGGTCAAACTGACGATTTTTTCACCAGCTAAAAATAGTGTTTTTTTTCATTGACTTAACCACGCAGTCAAGGCATTGGCGAGGCTGCGGGGTGGTGTTGCCAAGCCGTTACAAGCGCTGCCCCGAATGTGAACAAGTGCACCATAAACCTCCATTTGGGTGCCCGAAAAGGGCACATCGGCCGGCATTTGGGCCATTTACCCCCTCTTCCCAGCAGCGAGAATTCGCGCCATACTGCGCGGCTCACCTGAACAAACGTAGTGCTTGCCAAACATCTGCACTTCCGGTAAGGTGCCCCTCGTTAGTACCAAGCTGAAAGTCAATTCTGGCCGCAAGCGTCCTTGCAGACTCGCTCCCCCAAAAGCAGCTCTGCTGAAACCAGGACCGGCCCATTCAATGGTTCACTCGCCAGCCTAGCGCTGCGCAAGCACGAATCACATGACAGATTGATCAGGATCCCACCTCGACGGCCTAGAACCTTGGCCCCGGCGTGCTGCCTGCCTTCCGAAGTACCTACCAGTCAGCCCAAGCGCCTACATTTGATTGCGCCCCCTCTGGCTGCCCTGTTCCAGTCAGGTTCGTTCGTCCCTTAATAAAGGCGTCACTGGAACGTTTCTATCATGCACGGATCATATCCCCCGTGTTTAAAGCAGGAACCTCCAACAATATGCAAACTCATCATCAGATTCAGGCTGCCATTGGCACCCTCTCCCAGGCCTTCTCGCCGTTGAAGTGCCTTATCGTTGCCCCACGCAAGGGCAGCTTCAGCTTCACCCTGGTAGACGAACACGGCGTTGCCTGCCATACCGAACGCCTGTACCACGAGCAGTACAGCCGCAACGAACCGCTGCAGGCGGTGATCGCCCGGACTCGTCAGTCGCTCACCGCGTGACCGGCGAATACCGGTGTATTCAAGCGCTGAATCATCCCATCGCAAGTCTGCCTGAACGCTCGCGGCGTAATTGCCGTAGGGCATATAGCCCGGAGCATCAGGCAGCAATCGATTTAAAAACAGCTCTTTACACCACGATTATCACACTACACTTCAACTCGAGCGGTGCTTTCCGCTCCCGGCGGGCCTGATCATTCACCAGCTGCCAAGCTCCAGCGCCCGTCCGGCCCTTACCTGCTCGAGGGCATCATGGGTATTGCGGCGAATGAATTGTGTCAGTATGTGATCCGACCCACCTTGGTCTACCTGAACCGTCACTGCGCCAGCGCCGAAGCCTTGTTACTGGGCATCGCTGCCAGCCAGTCAGCCCTCGGCTCAGCCCTGCATGACCGACGCGGGCACGGTCTTTACCGTATCGGTGAACAGCGTCACCAGGCGCTCTGGGACGATTACCTGGCCCGTGATCCCGACCTGGCCAGCCTGGTCCGCGGCCTGGCCAGCCAGCACGCCTTCCTTGGTGGCCCGCACCTGGAGCTCACCGTCAACCTGCGCTATTCCACCGCCATTGCCTGGATGCTCATCGAAGAGCAGGCCACACCATTGCCTGCGGCGGACGATCTATTGGCACTGGCGCGGATCTGGCGACAGATTTTCAACCCCCAAGGTCGCCTGCGCGACTTCACTCACGCCTGGCAGGCCTGCATAGATCAGAAAATGCCACAGGCATCTTGAGACGCGTCCTACAACTAAACCGGAAAAAAGGGAATTTTGGTCGGATTGTCCTACAAAACAGCTCTAACTCCTGCGATTGAGCCTATAGCGCAGCGCGTGATTTGTTGGTAGCTTTTCGCCCCGGAGATCCCAAGGAGTTTTCTAATAATGAAAAAAGTAATGCTCAAAACCTCCCTCGGCGTAGCTGTTGCGCTTGCTTCCAGCCAACTGTTCGCCGCCGGGTTCGCGCTGAACGAACAAAGTATCAGCGGCATGGGAACCGGTTTCGCGGGGCGCTCGTCTTCTGCCGAAGATGCCAGCACTGTGTATGGCAACCCGGCCGGCATGTCCCGCCTCAAACGCGAACAATTCACCGTGGGCGGCGCTGCCGTCATCGCTAAGACCGATATATCGGGCCCAGGCAGCAACTTCGGGGGGGAAACCGATGGTGACATGGTGCCTGTCGTTGGCGTACCCATGGGTTACTACGTCAAGCCGATCGATGACCACTGGAGCGTCGGTTTTGGTGTCTACGTACCGTTCGGCCTGGTAACCGACTACGGCAGCGACGATGCCGCGCGCTACTGGGGCAAGAAGAGTAAGGTCGAGGTTGTCACCTTCCAGCCAACCGTCAGCTACGCCTTCAACGACAAGGTGTCGATCGGTTTTGGCCCGACCATCAACCGCATCAAGGGTGAACTGGGTTCGAACCTGAGCAGCAAGGCCTTCCCCGGGGTTGTGGGTGGCGGCCCTGATGGCGAAGTCAAAATCAAGGGCGACGACACCGCTATCGGCTACAACATCGGCGTCCTTGTTCAAGCCACAGATCGCACCCGCCTGGGCCTGACCTACCACTCGATGGTCGACTACAAGCTTGAAGGCGATACCCGTGTTTCCTACCCGGTTGCCCTTGCTGGTCTCAGTGGCAAGTTCGACGCCAGCCTGAAAATCAAGACACCAGAGTCCGTAGACTTCTCGGTCACGCATGAACTGGATGACCACTGGACACTGTATGCGGGGAGCACCTGGACGCGCTGGAGCCGCCTGGAAAGCATCGTCGTCAAAAACGAAGCACTAGCAAGCTACCCGCTGCAGACCATCACCGAGGAACAGAACTGGCATGACACCTGGGCACACGCCATCGGTGCTGCCTACAAGGTGAACAAGGAATGGACCCTGCGTGCAGGCTTCTCCGTCGATCAGTCGCCCACCAACAACCATGATCGCTCGCCACGTATTCCTACCGGCGACCGCAAAGCGGTTAGCTTTGGTGCCGGCTGGAGCCCGAACGATGACATGACCATCGATGTTGCCTACTCCTATCTGTGGGAAGAGGACACCAAGGTCAATAATCAGCCAGACTCACTGACGGAAGGCGCCTTGAAAGGCAGCTACCAGGCCAAGTACGAGAACAGCGCTCACGGCATCGGTGCTTCCCTCACCTACCGCTTCTGATTCTTGCGCGTTACATGAAAACCGCCTTCGTGGCGGTTTTTTTCATGCCTGCACTTTTGCCAGCTGTCGCCCGGGCACTACCCAGGCACCCAATGCCAGGTTCGAGGTACGATGCCATCTAACTCAGGGCATCGATATCGTCGCGGATCAATACACTGCCGAATGCCGCTTCGAAGCACAGGCCGTCCAGCTGGCGATGCCGGTGCAGCCTGGTTACTGCTGAGAGGCGATGGCCTTTTCGATAGCGGCGCGGAACGCGGGATCATCCGGTTTGGTCAGGCTGGAGAAGTTACCGATCACCTTGCCCTTGCGGTCGACAACATACTTGTAGAAATTCCACTTCGGTGCACTGCTCTGGCTGGCCAGCTCCGCGAACAGCGGTATCGCATCCTTGCCCCGCACCGCCTGCGTCTTGGTCATGGTGAAGGTGACACCGTAGTTGGCATAGCAAACCTTGGCCGTCTTCTCACTGTCGGCGTCCTCCTGCTTGAAGTCATTGGACGGCACGCCGAGCATTTCCAGCCCTTGCTCGTGATATTCCTTGTACGTCGCCTCAAGCCCCTCGAACTGCGGGGCAAAACCGCAATAACTGGCAGTGTTCACTACCACGAGCGGCTTGCCGGCAAAGCGCTCGCACAGCTCGACCTGCCCCTTGCCGCGCAATTCCGGCAGGCTGCCCTGCAACAACGCCGGGCAATCCGCTGCCCAGCTCGATGTACTGGCAAGCAGGGCCAGCACCGGCACCGTCAACCAATGTGCACGCATGACTCGTTTCTCCCGCATGACAATCCTTGAGCTTGCAGGGTAGCGCCTAACACACACTCATGCCCAGTTGCATCAGCGCCATCCCACCCTGATGCCAGCCCCACCACACCAGTGCCAGCAGCAGCAAAGCGGCAATAGCCAACAGGCCGCGTATCAGGTAGCGGTTCATGCAGCCTGGGCCTGCAGGCGTGAGACCGGGCGTTCACGCACCGGCCAGTTAAGGGCAGCGGCCAGCAAGCTGAGCAGGATGGAAATCTGCCAAACCAGGTCGTAGCTACCGGTGCGGTCATACACCACCCCTCCCAGCCAGCCTCCCAGGAACGCGCCCAACTGATGGAACAGGAACACGATACCGCCCAGCATGGACAGGTTGCGCACCCCGAACACGGTGGCCACGGTACCATTGGTCAACGGTACCGTGGACAACCACAGCAGGCCCATGGCAATGCCGAACAGGTAAGCACTGAACTCGCTCACCGGCGCCCACAGGAACAGCACGATCACCACCGCGCGCAGCAGGTACAACCCGGTCAGCAGGCGTGGCTTGGACATGCGCCCGCCCAACCAGCCAGCGGTGAAGGTACCGACGATGTTGAACAGGCCGACCAGCGCCAGCACTGTCGTACCGGTGGTCGCAGCCAGGTGCTGGTCAACCAGATAGGCCGGCAGGTGCACGCCAATGAATACGACCTGGAAGCCACAGACAAAAAAGCCCAGCGCCAGCAACCAGAAACCGGAGTGCGTGCACGCCTCGCGCAGCGCCTGGCCCAGGGTCTGCTCGCCACCGTGACTGGGTAACGGGCGATCGCGCAGTAAGCCGACGAAAGGCACGATGAACGCCACCATCAGCCCCAGCACCAGCAACGCTGCCGACCAGCCCAGCCACTGAATCAAGCCAAGGGTGCCCGGCAACATGGCGAACTGGCCGAATGACCCGGCGGCGCTGGCGATACCCATGGCCATGCTGCGTTTTTCGGCCGGCACAGCACGCCCGACCACACCGAGGATGACCGAGAACGACGTGCCGGACAGGCCGATGCCAATCAGCAAGCCCGCACTCAGCGACAACGACCAGGCCGAATCAGCCATGCCCATCAGGATCAAACCGACGGCATAGAGAATACCGCCGATGATGACCACCCGTGCCGCGCCAAGCCGGTCGGCCAAGGCGCCAGCGAACGGCTGCGCCAGCCCCCAGATCAGATTCTGCAGGGCAATGGCGAAGGCAAACACCTCACGCCCCCAGCCAAAGTCAGCACTCATCGGCGCCAGGAACAGTCCGAAGCCGTGCCGTACGCCCAGAGACAGCGCCAGTATCAAGGCCGCCCCCACCAATACCCATCCGCTGGTTCGCCACACCGAAGTCATTGTCGTTATCTCCAGCACATCGCAAGGTTTTTACGGGTATATACCCGCTTATAGTCGTATCAATTCAGGCCAGTTGTTCCAGCAGTCGTACCAGTTCATCCCGCTGCCCCACCCCAAGCCGTTCAACCAGTTCTTTCTGGGCCTGCTCCCAGGCTGGGTGGGCAACGTGCAGCAGTTGCTTACCCGCCTCGGTCAACAGCACCACGCGGTTACGCTGGTCGTCGCCATCGCCCAGAGCGACCAGCCCATCCGCCTCCAGCACACGCAGGTTGCGGCCCAGGGTACTGCGCTCGAGCCCCATGGCTTCGGCCAATGCTGTGATACTGGGCCGGTCGAGCCGCTGCAGGTGCCGCAGCAGGGAAAACTGGGCGACATTGACCCCAAAGCCGGCCAGGGCTTCGTCGTAATGCCGGCTCACCCCGCGGGCGGCACGGCGCAGATGGGTACAGATACATTCACTGGTCAGCATGGATACGTGTATATACCCGCGTACTGACTGTTGCAAGAAGTTTCACAAGGGATGAGAAGCGTCAGTCCGGGTTCAAGCGCCTGCGGATCGGCTCGAACTCAACCGTGGCCTGGCGCGCCAAGGGGTCTGGCGCGCCCTGCTCGATCGCCTGCCAGTAGCGCCACGGCACCTTCGCCGTGCCCAGTTCGTAGTCCATGCCATCCCAGTTGTCTTCACGGAAGCTATAGAACGCCCAGTGCAACCGGTTGCGATCCAGCACGACGAGCACATCTTCAAGATACTGCCGGCAACCCGGCAGCCTGCGCATGCAGCCAAACTCGCCCACCACCAGGCGAGAAAGCGGCACACCCATGGCTTCGGCCCATGCCAGCGGCTGGCGCAGATAGCGTTCAACTCGTTGCCCATCCCACAGCTGGGTCTGCCCGGCAAAAGGTACGGGACCTGGATAGGCAATGGGATGTTTGCGCGCCATGTTCGGCGCACTGGTAGCGGCATAGGGCTCGTACATGTGCACGCTGTACAGCACTCGCGCATCTTCCAGTGGGGCTGGCCAGTAGCCGAACGCGTCTGCACCTGCATACCAGCCAGCATCGACCATGATCGGCGTATCAGCGTCTTCTTCGCGAATGGCCGCTATCAGTTGCCGGTACAGCAAGGGCAGATCGCGCGCACCGCCCTGCTCTTGCGCATACCACTGCTGCATCTGCCCACGTTCGGCATGTTCAGCCAGGCCGCTCTGTTTCTCCGGTGCTGGCTCATTGATCAGGTTGTAAGCAGCGATGGCCGGATGGTGCTTCAGTTCGCGCGCCATATCTCGCCAGAAGGCCGCAGCCTGGGACCAGTAGCGTTTGTCTTGCCACAGGCGATCATCGAACTGGCCCTGATTGTTTTGCGCCCAGCGCATACCCGGTAGCGAGAGTGGCGCGATGACCACCTTGAGCCCCGCCTGGTGCGCCCGGTCGAGGGTGGCACGCAGCACAGCCAGGTCGGCTTCGGGCAGGCCTTCATAGGTATCGGCGCTGCCGAGGAGGAAATCACGTTTCACCGGTTGCCATTTGTCGTACGACAGCCGCACCCAGGTGGCGCCGTACCCCCTCAGGGCATCGAAGTAGGCTTGATCGGGTGGCAGCCGGTTGAAGCTGTTGCCGCCGTGGCGTGGGGTGTCCCAGAACGCCATGAGGTCTGCCGCAGTGGTTGGGAGGGTGAACAGGACCAATAGACTGGCAAAGATCCAGTGACGCACGGGAAGCCTACCTGGTTGCATGAGGGGAGGCTGAGGATACGCCGACAAAGGAGATGCCGGCGCTATCGGACCGTTGCCAGAAGTTACTGGCCCCCCCCTTCCACCTATGAGGCCTTTCGCCAAAGCATTGCAAAGCAGCCCCGGAAGGGCCGTCCGGGCCAAGCGCTCAAAGCCCCAGCGCCAACCCGAGCACGACGGCAAGCTCCAGCAACTCCAGCAACGCACCCGCAGTATCCCCGGTTGTCCCGCCCAGACGCCGGCACATCAGATGCCGCAACCAGGCAAACACCGCCAGCGCCAGCAGCACGCTCCATCCGCCCAGGAACAGGCAGAACACCACACAAACCAGCAACACCCACCCGGCTGCACGCCGGGGCAAATGTTCGGCCAACGCCTGGCCCAACCCGCCCGGTCGCACATAAGGTGTGCCAAGGAACAGGCCCAACATCGCCGCCCGCCCGATCAACGGCGCCAGCAGCAATTGCGCCCCGACGCCCTGCCCGACCAGCACCCACAATGCGCAGAACTTCAGCAACAACACCAAGACCAGGGTGACCACGGCTATCGGCCCACTGCGCGGGTCTTTCATGATCCGCAAAGTGCGTTCACGGTCGCCGAAACCACCTAGCCAGGCGTCGGCACTGTCCGCCAGGCCATCCAGGTGCAAGGCACCACTGAGCAGTACCCACAACGTCAGCAGCAAAGCCGCGTGCAGCGGCGGCGGCGTGCCCTGTAGCAGATGACTGGCCAACCACAGCAGCAAGCCGAACAGCAGCCCGACCAGCGGGTAGTACAGCAGCGAACGCCCCACCTCACGCGGTGCCGGCATGCCCGGCAGGCTCACCGGCAGGCTGCTGAGAAACTGCAAGGCGATCCAGAACGGCAACATCTCAGGGTGCCTCGACCAGTTGCCCGTCGTCACCTGCCGCCAGCCGCATCAATGCGCCATGGCCAACCTCGACCTGCAGCAACTGCTCCCTGGGCAAGCCACGGGCACGGGCCAGTAACAGCCGCATCACGCCGCCATGGGTCACCAGCAGCACGCGCTTGCCGGCATGCTGAAGGCGCAAACGCTCGACCGCCGCCAGCACCCGTTCGGCGAACGCCTCGACCGGTTCGCCATTGGGCGGTGTGAAGGCGTAAGGGTCGGCCCAGAAACGCCCCAGTGCATCGGCCTGGTGCTCCATGATCTGCGCCGCAGTTTGGCCCTCCCAATCACCGAAGTGCAGTTCCTGCAGGGCGGGCTCACGCTGCACTGGCAGTTTCAATTGCGCACCCAGCTCATCGGCAAAACGCCCGCAGCGCTGCAGCGGCGAGCTGACCAGCACCTGCCATGGACCGGCGTCGGCCACGGCGCGGCGCATCTGCAGCCAGCCCTTGTCGGTCAAGGCATCATCAAGGCTGCCACGCAGGCCGCCCTGTTCCGTTTCACCATGGCGCAGCAAGTCGAGGATCATGCCGGGCGGTCCGCCACCGCGGCCTCGGCAAAGGTCGCCATCTGCCCATGCAGCGCACAGGCCAGGCGCAACAGCGGCACCGCCAGGGCAGCGCCACTGCCCTCACCCAGTCGCAAGCCCAAGGCCAGCAAGGGTTCGGCCTGCAGCGCAGCAAGCAAGCTCTTGTGCCCAGGCTCAGCACCCTGGTGAGCGAACAACAACCAGGCCCGACACTGCGGGTTGAGGCGCACTGCCACGAGCGCAGCGACACTGCAGATAAAGCCATCCACCAGCACCGCGACACCCGCCTGCGCGCAACCGAGGTAGGCACCGGCCAACGCCGCGATCTCAAAACCGCCAACACAGCCCAGTACCTGCAACGGATCTTCAGCACGCAGGCCATGCAGGCGCAGTGCCCTCTCGATGACTTCGGCCTTGTGCTGCACCCCGGCGTTGTCCAGGCCGGTACCCGGACCGCTCAGCGCCGACGCCGGGCACCCTAGCAGAACACTGGCCAAAGCTGCGGCGGCGGTGGTGTTACCAATGCCCATCTCGCCACCGATGAACAGCTGCGCGCCCTGTTCGGCAGCGCGCTGGGCACTGTCGCGGCCGGCCTGCAAGGCCGCTTGCAGCTGGTTTTCGCTCATCGCGGGTTGACGGGCAAAGTTGGCAGTACCGGCGCCCAGACGCAGATGGCGCACGCCGGGCAGCTCCAACTGCGCGTCAATGATGCCCAGGTCGACCACGTCCAGGCTGGCCTGCAGTTGCCGCGCCAGCACACTGATCGCCGCGCCCCCGCCGACGAAGTTACGCAGCATCTGCCCGGTCACCGCCTGCGGGTAGGCCGAGATGCCCTCCTCGACCACGCCGTGGTCGCCTGCAAAAATGGTGATGGCTACCTGATCCAGTGCTGGTCGTTCAAGGCCCTGAAGGCCAGCCAGCTGAATGGCCAGCTCTTCAAGTTGGCCGAGCGAGCCAGCAGGTTTGGTCAGTTGCTGCTGACGGGCTCGGGCCTGGTCCATGGCGGCGTTGTCGAGGGGTTGGCAGGCGTCACGCCACCAGGCTTGGGTCATAGTGCAGGTCCTTTGAGGATTAGGGGCAGGCCGGCCACGGTCAGCACGACACGCTGACAGCGTTCGGCCACAGCCTGGTGCAGCCAGCCGGCCAGGTCGACATAGCGCCGGGTCAGCTCGCCCATGGGCACCACGCCCAGGCCGGTTTCGTTACTGACCAGGATAAGGGTGCCAGGTAACTGTTCCAGGCACGCCAGCAGGGCATCACGCTCCTCGGCCAGGCGCTGGTCATCTTCGAGCATCAACAAATTGGTCAGCCACAGGGTCAGACAATCCACCAGCAGGCAGCGCCCTTCGGCCGCCTCGGCGCGCAGTACCGCAGCCAGGGCCAAGGGCTCTTCGATCAACCCCCAGTCATCCGGCCGACGCTGGCGATGCAGCAACACGCGTTCGTTCATTTCACCATCCAGCGGCTGGCTGGTGGCGATGTAGGTCACCGGCAAGCCGCTGGCACTGGCCAACTGTTCAGCCAGGCGGCTTTTGCCAGACCGGGCACCACCGAGGATCAGGTTACGCATATCAGGCCACCCCACACAGCTGGCGCAATTGTGCGGTGTCCAGGTGCTTTTCCACCAGATCGGCCAGGCGCTCAATGTCGTGTTCGCGCAACGCTTCGTAGTCGATAACCTGCACATCCTCCAGCCCGGCCCAGCGCAATAGCGCGGCACACGACTGGCTGCCTTCGAACAGGCCATGCAGGTAGGTGGCGAGGATCTGGCCATCGGCACTGACAGCACCATCATGGCGGCCATCAGCCAGTTGGACTGCGGGTTGCTCCAGAGCAGGCCCGGTGGTCACGCCAGCATGAATTTCATAACCGGTTACCGTTGCCGCCCCAAGGCTCAGTGTGCCGGCAACATTTCGCAGTTGCTTCTCGGCTTCGAGCACCGTGGCATAGTCGAGCAGGCCGAGTCCCTGGCTTGAACCTGCGGCCCCCTCCAGCCCCAGCGGATCATGCACTTCGCGCCCCAGCATCTGCAGGCCACCGCAGATACCGATCAGCTTGCCGCCATAACGCAGGTGCCGCTCGATAGCCTTGTCCCAACCGCGCTCGCGCAGTTGTGCCAGGTCGCCGCGCACGCTCTTGGAGCCCGGCAAGATGATGAGGTCGGCAGCCGGAATCGGCTGGCCCGGGCCGATGAACTGCAAGTCCACCTGCGGGTGCAGGCGCAACGGGTCGAAGTCGGTGTGGTTACTGATACGCGGCAGCACCGGCACGATCACCTTGAGCACACGCTCGTGCTTGACGCCCTGGCGCACATCGATGCCGTCTTCGGCTTCCAGGTGCAGGTCAGTAACGTAAGGCAGGACGCCCAGCACCGGTTTGCCGGTGCGTTGTTCCAGCCAGTCCAGGCCTGGCTGCAGCAGGGCGATATCGCCACGGAAGCGGTTGATGACAAAACCTTTGACCCGCGCCTGTTCAGTGGGCGACAGCAATTCCAGCGTGCCCACCAGATGGGCGAATACTCCACCGCGGTTGATGTCGGCCACCAGGATCACCGGGCAATCCACCGCTTCGGCAAAGCCCATGTTGGCAATATCGCCGGCACGCAGGTTGATCTCTGCCGGCGAACCCGCGCCTTCGACCATGACCACCGGGTACGCGGCACTCAGGCGCTGGTGAGAAGCCAGCACTGCCTGCATGGCCGTGGTCTTGTAGTCGTGGTAGGCCACTGCATTCATGCTGGTGACCGCGCGACCGTGGATGATGACCTGGGCGCCGGTATCGCTGTTGGGCTTGAGCAGCACCGGGTTCATGTCGGTGTGCGGTTGTAGCCGGCAGGCCTGGGCCTGCACCGCCTGGGCACGGCCGATTTCGCCGCCATCAGCCGTCACCGCGCTGTTCAGCGCCATGTTCTGTGGCTTGAATGGCACCACAGCGACACCCTGGCGCAACAGCCAGCGGCACAACGCGGTCACCAGTGTGCTCTTGCCTGCGTCGGAGGTGGTGCCTTGCACCATGAGGGTCGTCATGCCGTTTCCTTTTGATAAGCCGCCAAGGCCTGGGCCAGGCGTTGTTCGTCCGCGGCGCAGGCAGGCAACCCCAGGCGCACGGCCGCTGGCTGTTCGAACAACCGTACAAGGATGCCGCGTCGGGCGAGAAATTCATGCAGTCGCGCAGCGTGCGCGCTACGCACGTACTGGAACAGGTCGCAGCCGCCGCTGGGCGCCAGGCCGGCCGTGCGCAGCACGTGCGCAAGCCGCTGGCTGGCAGCAGCACAGCGTTCGGCCTGCGCGCGCTGGGCAGCTTGATCAGCCAGACTGGCCTGGGCCAGTACCCGGGTCGGGCCATTGACGGTCCATGGGCCGAGCAGCTCGGCCAGGCGCAGCAGCAAGCTGCGTTCGGCGGCAACGAAGCCCAGGCGCACGCCGGCCAGGCCGAAGAACTTGCCAAACGAGCGCAGCACGATCAGCCCCGGGCGTTCGGCGCAGTCCACCACGCTGTCTGCCGGGGTGTTGTCCATGAATGCTTCGTCGACCAGCAGCCAGCCACCGCGGGTAGCCAGGCGGGCATGCCAAGCCAGCAGGCGTTCGCGCGACACCCGGTGGCCGGTCGGGTTGTTGGGGTTCACCAGCACCAGCACATCGAGGCCGTCGAGCGCAGCCTCAACTTGCGCCTCCTCCAGCGCCAGCAGTTGGTGCCCCGCCCGTTGCCAGGCATAGGGGTGTTCGGCATAGCACGGCGTCAGCACGCCTACCCGGGCGGCTGTTCGCAGCAGCGGCAAGGCCTGGATCGCGGCCTGGGAGCCGGCGACCGGCAGCAACTGGCGGGCGCCGTAATACGCGCGCGCGGCGTCCTCCAGGCCGTCCTCGGTTTCCGGCAGGCGGGCCCAGGCGTCGACGGGAATCGGCGGGATCGGGAATGGCCAGGGCGCAATGCCGCTGGACAGGTCGAGCCACTGCTCACGGGCGATACCGTATTGCTGCACCGCGCGAAGCAGGCGGCCACCATGTTCAAGCATTGATATACGCCCCCAGGCAGATCACCAGCAGCCACAGCCACACGCCGCGCTGCACCAACTGCCAGCCGCGCTCGATGGCATCGGCATCGGCCACTGGCCCCTCGCCCAGGCGCGGCCGCTCATGCAGCTCGCCGTGGTACACCGCCGGGCCACCCAGCTCCACGCCCAGCGCACCGGCGCCGGCAGCCATCACCGGCCCGGCGTTGGGGCTGTCCCACAGCGGGCCCTGTTTGCGCCAGCAGACCAGGGCCAGACGGGTCTTGCCCAACAGGGCATAAGTCAGGGCCACCAGCCTCGCAGGTATATAGTTGAGCACATCGTCGATGCGCGCCGCGCACCAGCCAAAGCGCTCGAAGCGTTCGTTTCGATAGCCCCACATGGCATCCAGCGTGTTGCTAAGGCGGTACAGCACCACGCCGGGCGCACCGGCCACCACAAACCAGAACAACGCGGCGAATACTGCATCGCTGCCGTTCTCCAGCACCGACTCGGTGGCCGCTCGGGCCACCGCTGGCTCGTCCAGTTCGCGCGTTTCGCGGCTGACCAGGTAGCCAACCCGGCGCCGCGCCTCCGTCAGATCGCCCTGGCGCAAAGCGTTGGCCACCGGCAGCACATGCTCGCCCAGGCTGCGCAGCCCCACGGCGCAGTAAAGCGCCAGTACGTCAACCAGCCAGCCGATATATGGCAGCCACGAAAGGACCAGCGCCACCAGAGTCAGCGGTACCACCGCCAGAAACCACGCACTCACGCCGTGGCTACGCCAGCCGCGCCCGCCAGCATTCAGACGGCGCTCAAGGTTGCCAGCCATATTGCCGAAGGCCACCAAGGGGTGGCGGCGCTGTGGTTCGCCCAGCAACGCGTCCAGGGCCACCCCGGCCACGGTCAGCAAGGCCACGCTCATTGACGCTCTCCCCATTGGTTTTCGTAAAGCATTTCACTCAGCGGCCGCTCTTCGGCCCAGTTTTCCTGCACCAACATCGGCGCCGGGTAGAACTCGGCGACCGGCCCAAGGCACAGTACCGCCACCGGCTTGGCACCGACGGGCATGCCCAGCAGCGCGGCCAACGCCTGCGGGTCGAACAGCGACACCCAGCCCATGCCCAGCCCTTCGCCACGCGCGGCCAGCCACAGGTTCTGGATGGCACAGGCCAGCGAGGCCAGGTCCATCTCCGGCAGGGTGCGGCGGCCGAAGATGTGTGGTTCGCGGTTGTCCATCAAGGCCGCCACCAGCAGCTCGGCGCAATCGTTTATGCCCTCCACCTTCAGCTTCATGAAGGCATCGGATCGCTCGCCCAATGCCTCGGCCGTGCGTATCCGCTCCGCCTCCACCAAGGCCTGGATGCGCCCGCGCAGGTCACGCCGGGTGATACGGATAAATCGCCATGGCTGCATAAGCCCGACACTGGGCGCCTGATGCGCGGCGGCCAGCAAGCGGCCAAGCAGCTCGGGCGCTACCTGGCCACCCGCGAAATGGCGCATGTCGCGGCGCTCGCCGATGGCCCGGTAAATTGCGGCGCGCTCGGCGTCGCTATAGGCGTGATCATTCATGGTCGCAACAGCGCCGCCGCCGCATCCGGGCAGGAAGGGAAATAGAAGTGCACGTAAGAGGCCGTCAGCCGGCCCAGACGATAGACCGCCTCGTTGCCACGCCCGCCGTTGGGGCTCAGACCGCGGGCAATCGGTTCCAGTGCAGTACTGGTCAGCGAATGGTGATAGGTGTGACCGCGCAAGGTCCCCTCCGGCAGCTCCACCGCCTGCAGCGCCAGGGCGGCCAGGCGCTTCTGCATGGTCGCCTCACCCGGCAGCAGGCCGAGCAGTTCGGCACGTTCACCGGCCACGTCAGTCAAGGCATCGAGCAGGTACAGCATGCCACCGCACTCGGCCAGCAATGGCTTGCCCTGCGCATGGTGGGCGCGGATCGCTTCGCACATCGGTGCGTTGGCGGCCAGCGCATGGTGATGCAGCTCTGGATAACCACCCGGCAGATACAGGCTGTCGACTGCCGGCAGTTCGCGGTCGTGCAGCGGCGAGAAGAACACCAGCTGGGCACCAAGGTTGCGCAGCAGGTCGAGGTTAGCGCCATACGTGAAGGCAAACGCCTCGTCCCGCGCCACGCCAATGCGCACACCGGCCAGCGAGGCAGCGCAGGTTTGCGGTTCGGGCTCGGCAAAGCTCACTGGCGGCGGCAACGCCGCATCGCAACTGGCACCCAGCGCTTCGGCGGCAGCGTCCAGACGGGTATCCAGGTCATTCAGCTCGCTGGCCTGCACCAGGCCCAGGTGGCGGCTGGGCAGTTCGATGCCGCGCTCGCGAGACAAGCCGCCATACCAGCGCAAGCCTTCGGTCAGGCTGCCTTCCAGCAGTTGCGCATGGCGCAGGCTGCCTACCCGATTGGCCAGCACGCCGGCGAACGGCAGATCGGCCTGGTAACGCGCCAGGCCCAGAGCCAGGGCGCCGAAGGTCTGGGCCATGGCTGTGCCATCGATCACCGCCAGCACCGGCACGCCAAAGTGGCGTGCCAAGTCGGCGCTAGACGGGGTGCCGTCGAACAGCCCCATCACCCCTTCGATGAGGATAAGGTCAGCCTCGCCGGCAGCCTCCCACAGCAGGCGACGGCTTTCCTCGGCACCGATCATCCACAGGTCCAGCTGATACACCGGCGCGCCACTGGCCCGTTCGAGAATCATCGGGTCAAGAAAGTCGGGCCCGCACTTGAATACCCGCACCTTGCGCCCGAGGTTACGGTGCAGGCGGGCCAGCGCAGCAGTGACGGTAGTCTTGCCCTGGCCAGAGGCCGGTGCCGCGATCAACACGGCGGGACAGTGGCGCGATCGACTCACAGTTCGACGCCTTTCTGTGCGCGGATACCGGCCTGGAAGGCGTGCTTGAGCATGCCCATTTCGGTCACGGTATCGGCCAGTTCGATCATCTCGGGCTTCGCAGCGCGGCCAGTGACAATCACATGCTGCATGGGCGGGCGGGCCTGAATGTCGGACAGTACCTGGTCCAGGTCGAGGTAACCATGCTTGAGGGCGATGTTGAGCTCGTCCAGCACCACGAACTGTACACCTGGGTCCTGCAGCAACTGGCGCGACACCGCCCAGGCGGCTTGCGCAGCAGCGATGTCACGCTGGCGGTCCTGGGTTTCCCAGGTAAAGCCCTCGCCCATCACGTGGTAGCGCACCTGTTCGGGGAAGCGACGGAAGAACAGTTCCTCACCGGTGCTGTTGCGGCCCTTGATGAACTGCACTACGCCGCACTGCATGCCATGGCCCAAGGCGCGCGCGAGCATGCCGAAGGCCGAACTGCTCTTGCCCTTGCCATTGCCGGTCAGCACCAGCAGCAGGCCGCATTCGTTAGGGGAATTGGCGATGCGTTCGTCGATGACCGCCTTCTTGCGCTGCATGCGCGCCAGGTGGCGTTCGTCGCGTTCGGTGGATTCGCTCATCAGGGTTCTCCGCTGGCTGGCACCACGGCAACGCGCGGCGACAGGTAATAGGCAGGCAAACGGAGAACGCGCAGAGGCCATGGCAGGGCGCCACGGTGCACCGCGCATCACCCTCCGTGATGCCGTTGGCAGTATCAGGCCGGTCTCCGGGCTTGTGAGTGGGCCTTTGCCCTGGCCTGCGCGCCTTCCCGGATGCTGGCATCCAGTGGCCCTGCGCGGCCTTTTACTCATTTACCGTTGCGGGGGCAGCGCCGGAATCGCGCCATGCTGGCGCCCACCGGTTTCCCAGTTTCACCCTGCCCAGTCGGGGCTGGCAGGGCACCTGAAACACGCCGCGAAGGTTAGAGGGTTGCACCGGGAGCGTCAATCGAAGCGGGTGATCAGGCGGGTGAGCAAAGCAACATGAATCTCGGCAGCCGCTAGCGGCCCCGAGCTCAACGGGGCCGCTGAACAGGCATGGATATCAGGGGTTCTGCGCCAGATGCCCTTGCGGAATCACCCGCTTGGCCTGCAGGTAGGCCTTGGCCCAGTAGCTGTTGGAGAGGTAGTCCAGGCGGACAGTGCCACCCGTGGAGGGAGCATGCACGAAGCGCCCGTCCCCTACATAGATGCCGGCATGGCTGACCTGCGAGCCGCCACTGGTGGCGAAGAACACCAGGTCACCGGACTGCAGTGAACTGGCATCCACCGTCGGTGCGCGCATGACGATCATCTCTCGTGTCGAGCGCGGCAGGCTGATGCCGGCAGCATCACGGTACACATATTTGATCAGGCCGCTGCAGTCGAAGCCGGAGTCCGGCGTATTGCCACCCCAACGATAAGGCGTGCCAACCAGACCAATGGCACGAATCAGCACGTCATCGGCAACCGGCGAAGGACTGGGTTGGCTATAGGTAACCTGCGGCTGTACCACAGGGGCCGGCGCAGGCGCACGGCTGGAGCATGCAGCCAGCAAGGCTGCCAAGGAGAGAAATGCGAAGCGCGCCATCTTTACCATGGCCAGAACATCCTGTCTGAGACCGCTGCGCTGCAGCCGAAAAGAGTTGAGAATTTAGATTAGACGCTTTCTGTAAATGCGCACGGCGGTGTGCTTTTTTTCAAAGCATCACCGCCGCGGCAGGGTACATCATTTTGATATCAGTTGCGCGCGATGTTGGTCGGCGCCATGGCCAAGGCTCGCTTGGCTTCAATGAAGGTCTTGCTCCAGTAGCGATCACCGAGGTTGTCGATGCGCACACCACCGCTGCGGCGGCTGCTGGAGTGGATGAACTGATTGTCACCCAGATAGATGCCGGCATGGCTCACCCGGCCTCGGCCATTGGTGCTGAAGAACAGCAAGTCACCTGGCTTGAGTTTGTTGCGGGCCACTTTTGGCGCATCTACCTTGATCATTTCACGCGTGGAGCGCGGCAGCGTCATGCCCGCCTCTTCGCGGAACAGGTAACCGATGAAGCCACTGCAGTCGAAGCCGGACTTTTCCGAGGTACCACCGAAGCGGTAGCGGGTGCCGATCAACGACATGCCGCGCTCGAGAATGCTGTCAGCCAGAACGGGCAATTGGTAAGGCTTGCTGCCAGAGAAAGACGCCAGGTCATCTTCGGTGGCCAGCTCTTCCGGCTCGCCGAATACCGCCGAGGGAGAGGCTTTGGCCTTGATTGCCGATTGTGCGGTGACCGGGGTGTGATCCTGGGGCTGAGATACCGGGCCTTGGGCCGCGCAGCCAAAAAGCAGGGTCACGAGTGCGAGTGGCACGAGGGGTGCGAAGCGCTTCAGCATGGGCACGACCGTGTCTGTAATCCTTTAGAAGGGTGAAACTATGCCCTCTATCATGGCCATTTGCAAATTTTATCGAAAAAGATGTGACTTTTTTGTTCTTCCGCTCTGGCCCAGTGTTTTCAGGGGGTTACCAGCCGAGGGTTTCCTTGAGAAAAGGAATGGTGAGCTTGCGTTGCGCCTGCAGCGAGGCCTGGTCGAGACGCTCGAGCAAGTCGAACAACGCGCTCATGCTCCGCGCGCCGCGGGTGAGGATGAAATGGCCGACTTCGTCGGTGAGGTGCAGGCCACGGCGCGAAGCACGTAGCTGCAAGGCGCGAAGCTTGTCTTCATCGGACAGGCCGCGCATCTGGAACACCAGGGCCAGGGTCAAGCGCGACTTCAGGTCCGGCAGCTTGATCGGCAGCTCGCGCGGTGATGCCGAGGCTGCCAGCAGCAAGCGTCGGCCGCTGTCGCGCAGGCGGTTGAACAGGTGGAACATGGCCTCTTCCCAATCGGCCTTGCCGGCGATCACATGCAGATCGTCGATGCATACCAGTTCGTACTGGGCCAGGTAGTCGAGCAGCTCTACGCCACGATCGAGCAATTGCGCCAGGGGCAGGTAGACAGCGGGCTCGCCGCGTTGCTGGAAGCGATGGGTGGCAGCCTGCAGCAGGTGGGAACGGCCAACACCCTGCTTGCCCCACAGGTAGATAAGGCTCTCGGTCCAGCCGGCGTCGGCTTCGCATAGCCGCTCGACGTAACCCAATGCCGCAGCATTGGCGCCCGGATAGTAGTTGATGAAGGTGGCGTCATCGCGCAGGCGCACACCCAGGGGCAACTGGATCGGTGGTTTCATGCTCGCGGGCGGTCGACAGGACCGCAGGGGGCCTTTGGTGAACAATGTGCAAAGTCTATACCCGCAACGCGGGGCGCACAATCTCGACTGCGGATAGGGCAAGCAAAATCAACAAGTTGCGCTGTGCAAGCGAACCGCGGATGCAGGCGCGAAAAGGCCCAAGACAAAACGCGTGGCGTTCAAAGCTCCGGGTCGATATTCCCGGCGTACATGTCCGATTCCTTGTACAGAGCATGCACATGCCGCAGCAGCACCATGATCACCGCTGCCACCGGCAGCGCCAGCAGCACGCCAGTAAAGCCGAACAGTTCGCCACCGGCGAGGATGGCAAAGATTACCGCAACCGGGTGCAGGCCGATGCGATCGCCCACCAGCAGCGGGGTCAGCACCATACCCTCCAGTGCCTGCCCGACCATGAACACGGCAACGATGCCCAGCATCGGGTACAGGTCGCCACCGAACTGGAACAGGCCGGCCACCAGCGCAGCACCAATGCCAATGATGAAGCCCATGTACGGCACGATGGCCGCAAGGCCTGCGAGCATGCCGATCAGCAGACCGAGTTCGAGCCCTACCAGCATAAGCCCGGCAGAATAGATGATGCCCAGAGCCAGCATCACCATCAGTTGCCCGCGCACGAATGCGCCCAGCACTTCATGGCATTCACCTGCCAGGCCCATCACTTGCGGCTCGCGCTGGCGCGGCAGCAGGCCGCGCAGCTTGCCCATCATCAGGTCCCAATCGCGCAGCAGATAGAAGCCCACTACCGGGATCAGCACCATGTTGGCCAGCCAGGCCACCAACGCCAGACTGGAGGCGGTGGCATGAGACAGCAGCATACCGACGATATCGGTGGTCTGCCCCATGTGCGCGCCGATGGCGGCCTTGATCTTGTCGAACTTCCAGAAACCATCGGCCAGGCCAAGGCTGCCCTGTACCCACGGCAGCGCTACATGCTCGAGCCAGTCGAGTATCTGCGGCACCAACTCGTACAGGCGCACCAACTGTTTGGCCAACATCGGCACAAGCACCAGCAACAAGCCCAACAGCACCAGGGTGAACAGGCCGAACACCACCACCACACCCCAGGTACGCGATAGCCCCAGGCGCTCGAGGCGATCGACCAGCGGGTCAGCCAGGTAGGCCAGCATGATGCCGACCAGGAACGGCGTAAGGATGCTGTGCAGGCTATAAAGCAGCACAGCGATCAGCAGCGCAGCGCCCAGCCAGATCCAGCGACGCATGTCGGTCACGGCGAGCGCCCCTTACCAGCGAAAACGCAAGCCGTCGAACGGCTTGGGCGCTGGCTGCGCAGGTACGGCCTGCCCGGCAGCGGCGTCCACTGCCGGTGCTGGCATGGCCGGCACCGCGGGCACCTGCTCTACGGGCACTTCCTGCAGCTTGGCCAGGCCAAGCTGGGCACGCAACTGTTCACGATTGCCAGTAACGCCGTAGGTCAAGGTAGTGCCTTCGGCCGCCTGCAAGTGTGGGCCGTAGGGCTCCAGCACGCGGGCCAGTTCGGCGTAGCGCTGCAGGTTCATGCCCTGCACTTGCACCTGCAATTGGCTGCTGGCACCCGGCCGGGTAACGTAGCGCGGTGCCAGGCGGCTGCTCACCGCCAGCATCACCGCGTCAGCCAAGGCTGCCTGATCGGCACCCTCGGCATTGCCCTGCTCACGCTGGTCGCCCAGCCACAGCTGCCACTTGCCCTGCCACTTGCCGTCGGCTTCCTGGGCATGTACCGCCAGCAAAGCATCGGCACCGTAGCGCTCGGATGCTTCGCGCAGCTGCGCCGGGTCGCTGCCTTCGATCTGCTTGGCATTGGCGACCAGTTGCTCCTGCAGGTCGGCCAGCGGCAAGCGCAGCGGCAGACCACGGTGCTGCGCGGCGCGGCGCAGGGGTTGGGCACTGGCCTGGCCATCACCGACCAGGCTGCTGCCCTCAACACTGTCGTTCAACCACCACCCCAGTATCGAGGGCCGGTTACTGCCCCACAGGGCCAGGCCAGCCTTGCGCAAAGCCCGCTCGGTGCTACCAGGGTCGAACTCGACCACCACCGACTCGGGCGGGCCGGCTTCGCTGCCCACCTGGTTGATGATTTGCCGAGGGTCCTTGCGCAGCTCGGCCAACGCCGGGCTTTGCGCTGCCTTTGGGTCACCGGTCAGACGCTGCACCAACGTGTCCAGAGCTTTGGCCGTGGCCTCGGTACGGGCTTCGGCGCCCGGCCCGGTGACCGGCTCGCGCACCTGATAAAGGCCTGAGACATTTTCAGCCAGGGCAGTGGCCGAGATCAGCGCCAGGCAACCGGCTGCCAGAATATTGAACAAACGCATGGAGGATTCCTGTCCAGTTACCGCAATGCCTATACCTTATACACGGGGGCGCCAGGTAACCAGCCGCGGGGCGTGAAAGATTGCTTGCAGGTGTTGTCGGGCTTACCGGTGTTCGCCTTGAGCGGTTCAGCGCCAGTGAGATCGCGCGCCTGCCCGCGCGGCGCATCGCTGTTCCCTCAAGGCGAACGCCCCAACTAATTATCTTTTTCATGCCCTGCCCGTCGGCCTGAGGATGGCCGCTGCCCGGCAACCCTGATAAAATCGCGCGCCTTCACAGACCACTGACGTTTCAGACCGCCGCCGCTTACCAGCCGGCCTTGGCCGTCATGGTCGTTTTTAAGAATCCCTCCCTCCTAAAGGCCTGGATCAATGAGCAAGCAACCCTCCCTGAGCTACAAGGACGCCGGTGTAGACATCGACGCCGGCGAAGCACTGGTCGAACGCATCAAGGGCGTGGCAAAACGCACCGCACGCCCTGAAGTCATGGGTGGCCTGGGCGGCTTCGGCGCCCTCTGCGAGATCCCGGCCGGCTACAAGCAGCCGGTGCTGGTCTCCGGCACCGACGGCGTAGGCACCAAGCTGCGCCTGGCACTGAACCTGAACAAGCACGACAGCATTGGCCAGGACCTGGTCGCCATGTGCGTCAACGACCTGGTCGTCTGCGGCGCCGAGCCACTGTTCTTCCTCGACTACTATGCCACTGGCAAGCTGAACGTTGACGTGGCCGCCACCGTGGTCACCGGCATCGGCGCCGGTTGCGAACTGGCCGGCTGCTCGCTGGTCGGTGGTGAAACCGCCGAAATGCCTGGCATGTACGAAGGCGAAGACTACGACCTGGCAGGTTTCTGCGTAGGCGTGGTGGAAAAGGCCGAGATCATCGACGGCTCCAAGGTTACCACCGGCGACGCGCTGATCGCCCTGCCGTCCTCGGGCCCGCACTCCAATGGCTACTCGCTGATCCGCAAGATCCTCGAAGTGTCGGCTACCGATATCGAGAACACCCAGCTGGACGGCAAGCCGCTGACCGACCTGCTGATGGCGCCAACCCGCATCTACGTCAAACCGCTGCTGCAACTGATCAAAAACACCGGCGCAGTCAAGGCCATGGCCCACATCACCGGCGGCGGCCTGCTGGACAACATCCCGCGCGTACTGCCGAAAAACGCCCAGGCCGTGGTTGACGTGGCCAGCTGGCAGCGCCCGGCGGTGTTCGACTTCCTGCAGGAAAAAGGCAACGTCGACGAGCACGAAATGCACCGCGTACTGAACTGCGGTGTGGGCATGGTCATCTGCGTAGGCCAGGACCAGGTCGAAGCCGCCCTGAACGAACTGCGTGCCGCCGGTGAGCAACCGTGGGTCATCGGCCACATCGCCGAAGCCGCCGAAGGCGCTGCCCAGGTCGAGCTGCAGAACCTCAAGGCACACTGATGCCGAGCAAGACCTGCAATGTAGTGGTACTGCTGTCGGGCTCCGGCAGCAACCTGCAAGCCCTGATCGACAGCTGCCAAGGGCAGGACAGCCCGGTGCGTATCCGCGCGGTCGTATCCAACCGCGCCGATGCCTTCGGCCTGAAGCGCGCTGCGGCGGCCGGCATCGACAGCGTCGTGCTCGACCACACCCAGTTCGACGGCCGGGAAGCCTTCGATGCCGCGCTGATGGCGCACATCGACGGCTTTGCCCCGGACCTGGTGGTGCTGGCCGGTTTCATGCGCATCCTCAGTGGCGACTTCGTGCGCCACTATCAGGGCCGCCTGCTCAATATCCACCCATCGCTGCTGCCCAAGTACAAGGGCCTGCATACGCATCGCCGGGCATTGGAAGCTGGCGACGCCGAGCATGGCTGCAGCGTACACTTCGTGACTGAGGAACTCGATGGCGGCCCACTGGTCGTACAGGCTGTGGTACCGGTGGCGTCTGACGACACCGTCGAAAGCCTGGCACAGCGGGTACACCATCAGGAACACCTGATCTACCCACTGGCGGTGCGCTGGTTCGCTGAAGGGCGCTTGCGTCTTGGCGAACAGGGTGCATTACTGGACGGCCAGCCACTGGCGGCCAGCGGTCACTTGATTCGATCCTAGGAGAATTTATGCGTCGCGCCCTGCTCTTGGCTCTCGCCGTGCTCGCCCTGCCCCTCCAGGCAGCTGATCTGAAGCCCTTCTCGGCCAGCTACACCGCCGACTGGAAACAGCTGCCCATGAGCGGCACCGCCGAGCGCAGCCTGGTCAAAAATGCCAACGGTACCTGGGACCTTAACTTCAAGGCTTCCATGATGATCGCCAGCCTGACCGAGGAAAGCACCCTACGTCTGGACAACGACACCCTGCTGCCGCAGAAGTACCACTTCGAGCGTGGCGGCCTGGGTAAGGCCAAAAAGGTAGACCTGAACTTCGACTGGGGCACCAAGAAGGTCACCGGTAGCGACCGTGGCGATGCCGTCAGCCTGCCACTGAACCGCGGTGTACTGGACAAGTCGTCCTACCAACTGGCCCTGCAGCACGACGTGGCCGCAGGCAAGAAGAGCATGACCTATCAGGTGGTCGACGGCGACGAGATCGACACCTACGACTTCCGCGTACTGGGCACCGAGAAGGTCACTACCAAGACCGGCCAGGTCGATGCAGTGAAGGTCGAGCGCGTGCGCGATCCAAGCCAGAGCAAGCGCATCACCGAGCTGTGGTTCGCCAAGAACTGGGACTACCTGCTGGTGCAACTGCGCCAGGTAGAGACCGATGGCAAGGAGTACGTGATCGTGCTGCAGGATGGCACGGTCGATGGCAAGCCGGTGAAGGGCAACTGATCCGGCACTGCCTGCAACACCTGAAGCCCCGCCCAGTGCGGGGCTTTTCTTTGCTGCGAAGAGACCCGCTCAGGCAGCATACCTCCCTGCTTCATGAAACTTGTTTCATGCCTGTTTTACTTACTTAGTCTGCTAACAAACTCTATAAAGAGGGTGTGCGACACACTGTCGCAGCCATCTTGAAGAAGTGGAGTTTACCGATGACTGTCCAAGTAACCGAACGCGACGAATCGAAAATGTCCCACGAAGGCCTGGCCGCTGGCGTGCGGATCTGGGATGTGTACCAACAAGGCCAACTGGTGGGCATGTTCCATAACGAACACGAAGCACACCAATACCGCGTAGAGCTTGAAGACCTGGAAAACCAGCGCGCCACGCAATGACCCTGCCCATTACTGCGACCCCATGATTGATCTGGGCTCAGAGAGCAACCCCACAATACCGCGCATTACCGGAGCATTGTGGGGTTGTCATGACAGGGCCTACACCACCCCGAAACGCACCTCCACCGACAGACTGCCCAGGTTATCGCTCAGGCCAGCCCCGTAACGCCCGTCCAGGTCGTCATTGATGCACAACTGCAACTCACCTTGCTGGCCGCGCGGCAATTGCACCTGGTTGCCGACCAGGAACGGCACGCCGCTGTTGCCGATACGCCCGATCAACGCCCCTTCCGGTTGACCGGGCAAGGCATAACCGGACTTGGCGATCAACCTTGGGTTGCCCGCAGCGCCAACCATCCCGGTGGCCGGGTTGGCCGTCCACTGCCCACCCGTACAGACCACCAACTGCCAGCTCTGCCCATTGACCTGCATGCCCGTGCCCTGCCAAGCCTGGTTGGCCTGCACCTGTACGGTGCGCTTGAGCAGGTCGCTGGCCACCACGTCGGCGGCCTGGAAGGTCAACGCGGTGATGGTCAAGGTCGGGTTGGCGGTGCCGGTGGTGGGGAACACACCGTCGCCGACCAGGAACAGGTTGGGGTGGTCCCAGCTGCGCTGATCCTTGTCCACCACCGACTTGGTGCGGTCCGAACCCATGCGGTAGGTGCCCATCAAGTGGCCAGCGCCGTAGAACGCGTAGTTCTGGCCGTCGTACTCGAACACCGTTTGCGAGCCGGGCTCGAGCTTAGGGTTCAGGTCGGTCAGCTCGGTGGCGCCCATCAGCTCGGTGATGATGTGCGTGGCGGCCAGGCGCGCCTGCTTGAAACCCTCCTTGGTGTAGTCGGACAGTTCGTAGGTGATCTGTGGCCGAGGCAGGCCCAGGCCGTCGGTGAACTCCGTGCTCCTCTCCACCCGGCAAAGCGCTTTGTCAGGGTCTTTTTCCACCTGCTCGATCAAGAAGCCCAGACGGAACTGGCGGGTCAGCACGCTATTGAGCTGCTGCACCAGCGCCTGGCCGGACAATGCCAGCTTGTTGGGGTTAGCGCCGCCATGGTTGGTGCCGTCGATGAAATCGCAGACTGAGGTGTAGGGGTCGTTTACCGACCAGTTCCAGCCCTCGTTGCCGATTTCGATACGCCAGGCGGCACGCTGGCTGCGGAACGGGCCATCGCGCATGTCCTCGATCCCCGAGGTAGACAATGGCCCACGGAACGGGAACAGCGGCTTGCCTTCGGGCATCAGGCCCCAGGCCAGGTACACCGGGTGGTCAGCCAACGCCTGGCCGACCTGGCCGCTGCTGTTGGCGACCCCTTTAGGGCTGTTCGGGCCGATGGAGTTGAGCAGCAGTTTCGGTGTTTCGATCGCGTGGGCGGCAATCACGTAACGTTTGCCCTGGGCCGTGCCGTTCTGGCGCGTACCATTGTTCTGGTACTGAATGAAATCGATTCCCGTGACCCCATTGGCATCGACCTGCACCTGGCTTGCCACGGTCTGGTAGAGGATGCGCACGTTGCCGGTATCCAGTGCCTTGGCCATGGTCACGGTGGCGTCGTACTTGGCCTGGATCGGGCAGATCGGCGTGCAGCTGGTGTTACCAGCGCACACCCGGCGGCCGTTATCATTCTGCGAGTTGCGCCCGGCCGGGGTCTGCCGGACATTGAGGGTGACGCCTGGGTACGGCTTGCCGTCGGGCCCCTTCTCCGGGCTCTGGTACACCGTCCCCGTGACGTTCTTGCCCAGGCCCTGGTCGACCAGCGACGGCGGGATGCCATGCATGCTGTATTTGTAGCCATGCGGGAAGGTCACGCCCAGGTAAGTCTGCGAGGCGACATCGGCGGACACGCCCATCTCCTCTTCGGCGCGGCAGTAGGCGATCTGCAGGTCGTCGTAACTGATCGGCCAATCGACCCCGACGTTGTAGGCAGTGCGCATTCGAAAGTCGTTGGGCAGCAGGCGCAAGGCCGTACCCATCCAGTGCCACATGGTGCCCCCGCCTACCCGCTCGTAAGTGCTGGCGAACAGTTGCGGCCCCTTCTGCACCAGGTAGCTCTTCTGCGCCTTGTTCGGGTCTTGGCTACCCGCGGTGATCAGGTCCTGGATGGTCGCCCTCGGCGCGAACTGCGTGGCCGGGGTCTGCTCGCTCTGCTCAGGTGGGTACGGCGACTCGGGCGCTTTGAGCACCGCGGTGTAGAAGCGCTCCAGGTACTCGCTGCGATTGGGTGGAATGGCCGGGCCCGATTCGAGCACCAGCACTTTCAACCCGGCCAGGCCCAACTGGTAGGCCATGACACTGCCGGCCATGCCGGCGCCCACCACGATCACATCGGCGGTTTCGATGTTCTGGGTTTGTACATTGCTCATGGCTGCTGCCCTTCCTTGGCGTCGACACCGGTGAATTGCTTGAGGGTCGGTGGCTGCTCACCCCAGTATCCGAAATGGAACTGGCTGTAGCCCATGGGGTGGGATTGGGCGATCTTCCACGCCCAGCTCTCCTTGTAGGCCTGGTCGGAGACCACACGCGTGTCACCCGTGCGCGCGTTGCCCAGGTCGTAGGGTTGATACCAACTGCCGAGCAACCACAGCTTCATGATCGAGCGGGCGCCTTGGGCAATTTGCGGGTTCGCGTTATCGAGCACGGCACTGGCGATTTGCGCAGGCGGCTGGCTCTGGATGCTGGCGTACAGCTCCAGCAGGCTGCTGAACGCCTCGAGGCCCATGCCTTGCTGGGCGGTGGCGAAGAACACCGGCGGCAGGTTGATCGGGTCGACGGACGGCGCCAGCAGCTTGGCCGACAGGCCAGTGAGCACGGCGGACAAGCCGATGAAGTTTTGCAGGTTCTGGTCGCTCATGGCATCACTCCTTGGCGCCGGTGGATTGGGCACGTTCAAGCAGGAAAGTGAAATCGGCGAAGCTGGTGCGCGGTGACTGAGTCACGCGGGTGGTCGCGTTGTTGTGGCATTCCATGCAGCTGGACGACGCTTGTGGGGTGGTGCCCTGGTTGTAGGTCTCCAGGGTGGCGTTGGCCAGGAAGTTCGGCGCAGGCGTACCTAACGGGTTGGTCGGCGACGGCACCTGGCAGTCATCGGCCGGGGCGGTGGGCCACTGGGTGCTGATCAGGTGGTAGTTGGCCCACACCGTGCCCTTGAGCGCGCCTTGCCACTGCGCGTTGAGCTGTTGGGTAGCGGCGGTGACGGGAACTTCACGCACGATCTGCGAGGGGATGGCCTTCTTCGAGGGGTCCCACGGTTGCGCGGGCGGCTCGTTCACCGGGCGATCGCTGGCCTGGGCGTCGTAGAACAGGTAGGGCCCCTTGCGCTCGTTCATTGGCGTGGTCTTTTCCGGCACGTTGCGCACGTGCTCGAACGTCGACCATACCCACTGCGGTGCGCCCTGGGTCTTGTGCACGATGTGCAGGCCTACCAGTCCGACCTTTTGTGCATTGCACGACTCGGGGATCACCGCCCCCTTGTTCGGGTCGGCATTGCCGGGCGTATAGACCAGCGCGTCGACGGCGTGGAATTCCTGCGGGTTGTCGCTGCCATCGAGCACTTTCCAGGCCGACTTGACCATGATCGCGCCAACCTGCCGGGCTTTTTGCGAACCGCAGGCGAAAGCAATGCGGTTGTCGGCCTTGCTCAGGAACGCTTGCTGGCCTTCCTTGCTGTACAGGCCATTGTTGACGATGTCATCGAACATCGGCTTGTTGACCATGATCGCGTTGCGCGTGTAAGTGCCACTTTGGTCGACCAACGGGCCGGTCTTGAACGGCTGGATGAACTCATCGAGCACGCCGGCGACCTTGCCCATCTGCTGCAGCACCGGCAAGTCACCCTTGCCTTGGCAGGCCGCGGGCACTGGCGCCTGCTGGTCCCAGCCAACAGGTTTCTGTCCCTTGGGCAGGAAGATCTCGTAGCTTTCTTTCCACGACTCCCACACCGTCTTTCCGGGTGCGCCGATCTGCGCCGAGGTGTTGGCGCTGCCATCGGCGTTGGCGGGCCAGTTCAGGGCGACGAAGGTCTGCCACGACAGCACGTCGAAATCGTGTTGCAGGCTGTCCAGCGTGAAGGGGGGATTGGCGGTGACGTCGAAGGGAACCGCAGGTGACAGCACCGGCGGGCTGGCCGCATCGGCCATGGCGAGCGCACTGGTGAAGCTCGCACCCAGGCACGCCAACCGTTTCAGGGTTATTTTCATTGTCGTCTCCTCAGCAGATAAAGCGTCGGGACGACGAGGCGTACTGGCCCTTCCTGGACCGAATGTTCAGCGCTATCCCTGACGCTAAGCTGGAGGCTAGCCGCTGTGCCAGAACCCTAGGAAATGTCCGACGAACGGAAGGAACCAAGGCAATGGCGCAGCTGACTGATCGCGCCGGTTCGGCGAGCTGCGAACCAACGCGTTTTTCACGATGGCCGCAGAAGCGACCTTGCGTCGCGAAAGGGCCGCAAAGCGGCCCTGGCTATCTTGAATGAACCGCGTTACCGCCAGGGCGGTGATTTCCTGTTTACCACATCAGATCATCAGGGATCTTGTAAGCCGCGTACGGGTCGTCTTCGTCCGCTTCCTCGACATGGCTATTGAGCAGCAGAATACGGTCGGGGTCGCGTTCCTGGATCTTCAATGCGGCCTCACGGGGGATAACCTCGTAACCACCTGCATGGGCTACCACAGCCAGCGCACCATTGCTCAGCTTTGTACGCATGAGGGCGTTGACGGCAATGCGCTTGACCTTCTTGTCATCGACGAAGTTGTAGTAATCCTCGGTGTTCAGCTTGGGCAGTCGAGTGGCCTCGATCAGTTGCTTGACCTGCGCGGCACGGGCCTTCTGCTCGGCCTTTTCCTGCTGCTGGCGGTTCAGTTCCTGGTCACGCCTGGCTTTTTCAGCCATGGCTTCCTTGGCCATGCGCTGCTGGCTGTCGTCGATCTCGACCTGGCCTTTGTGCTCCATGCGCTTCTGTTTCTTTTCAGCTTTGTTGGTCTGCGAGACCTGTTTCTGGTTGACCAGACCGGCTTTGAGCAATTGGTCGCGAAGGGAAAGGCTCATGAATACTCACTCACTTATGCAACAGCTCAGCCGCAGCTGGGCAGGTTCTTTTCCTGACGTTTGGCTTCCCCCCAAAGGGCATCCAGCTCGTCAAGGTCACAATCTTCAATGGGGCGGCCACTGTCGCGCAATGCCTGTTCGATAAAACGGAAACGTCGTTCGAACTTGCGATTGGCGCGGCGCAGCGCATGCTCTGGGTCTTGCTTGAGGTGGCGGGCGAGGTTGACCGCAGCAAACAGCAAGTCGCCGACTTCATCTTCCAGTGCATCGGCGTCGCCGTCGGCCATGGCCTGCAGCACTTCATCCAGCTCTTCGCGGACCTTGTCCAGCACCGGCAACGCCGCCGGCCAGTCGAAACCGACCGTGGCCGCACGTTTTTGCAGTTTGGCTGCCCGCGACAGCGCCGGCAAGGTTGCCGGCACGTCATCAAGCAGCGACAGCTGTTCGGGCTGGCTCTTCTCCGCGCGCTCTTCGGCCTTGATTTCTTCCCAGCGCGACTTGACCTGGGCTTCGCTCAGGCTGGGTGTATCCACCGGCGCGTACAGCTCGCCAGTGGGGAATACGTGTGGGTGACGGCGGATGAGCTTGCGGGTGATGCTGTCGACCACCCCATCGAACTCGAAACGCCCTTCTTCGCGGGCCAGCTGGCTGTAGTAGACCACCTGGAACAGCAAGTCGCCCAGCTCGCCTTGCAGGTGCTCGAAATCGCCGCGCTCGATAGTGTCAGCGACCTCGTAGGCCTCTTCGAGGGTGTGCGGGACGATGCTGGCGTAGTTCTGCTTCAGGTCCCACGGGCAGCCGTACTGCGGGTCGCGCAGGCGGGCCATGAGATGCAGCAGGTCGTCAAGGGTGTAGGTCATACAGGCAGGTCCTTCGGTGGTGGCTTCTTCGCGGGCTTGCCCGCTCCCACAGGTACGGTGCAGATTTCGAAACCTGCATCCATCCTGTGGAGCGGGCAAGCACGCGAAGCTGGCGCCACGGTCTCAAGGGGTACGATTACGCCGCGTCTCGATGATGTTCGGCAACTGCGAGATCCGCCCCAGCAGGCGCCCCAGCGCGTCCAGGCCAGGGATCTCGATGGTCAGCGACATCAGCGCGGTGTTGTCTTCCTTGTTCGAACGGGTGTTCACCGCCAGCACGTTGATCTTCTCGTTCAACAGCACCTGCGACACATCGCGCAGCAGACCCGGGCGGTCGTAGGCACGGATGACGATGTCGACCGGGTAGGTCTGCACCGGGATCGGCCCCCAGCTCACCTGGATCATGCGCTCTGGCTCCTTGCCCGCCAGTTGCAGTACCGAGGCACAGTCCTGGCGATGAATGCTCACGCCACGGCCCTGGGTGATGTAACCGACAATGGCATCGCCCGGTAGCGGCTGACAGCAGCCGGCCATTTGTGTCAGCAGATTGCCGACACCCTGGATCTGAATGTCGCCACGCTTGCCGGTACGCGGCCCAGTAGGCTTGCGCGGCACCAGTTCGATCTGCTCGATACGCTCGGGCTCCAGCAACTGCTGGGCAGCGTTGACCAGATGAGCCAGGCGCAAGTCACCAGCACCGAGCGCGGCAAACATGTCCTCGGCAGTCTTGACGTTGGTCTTCTCGGCCAGGCGCTCGAAATCAACCTGCGGCAGGCCCAGACGACTGAGCTCGCGCTCAAGCAAGGTCTTGCCGGCTGCAACGTTCTGGTCGCGGGCCTGCAACTTGAACCAGTGGACGATCTTGGCCCGCGCCCGCGAGGTGGTGACGTAGCCCAGGTTGGAGTTCAGCCAGTCACGGCTGGGGTTGCCGTGCTTGCTGGTGATGATCTCCACCTGCTCGCCAGTCTGCAGGCTGTAGTTCAGCGGCACGATACGGCCGTTGATCTTGGCGCCGCGGCAGTTGTGGCCGATCTCGGTGTGCACGCGGTAGGCGAAGTCCAGTGGCGTGGCGCCCTTGGGCAGGTCGATGGCGTGGCCGTCGGGCGTGAACACATAAACCCGGTCAGGCTCGATGTCGACCCGCAACTGCTCGGCCAGGCCACCGATGTCGCCCAGCTCTTCGTGCCACTCCAGCACCTGCCGCAACCAGGAAATCTTCTCTTCGTAGTGGTTGGAACTGGGTTTGACGTCGGTGCCCTTGTAGCGCCAGTGCGCGCATACCCCAAGCTCGGCCTCTTCGTGCATGCCGTGGGTACGGATCTGCACTTCCAGCACCTTGCCCTCGGGGCCGATTACCGCCGTGTGCAAGGAGCGGTAGCCGTTCTCCTTGGGGTTGGCGATGTAGTCGTCAAACTCCTTGGGAATATGCCGCCACAAGGTGTGCACGATGCCCAGCGCGGTGTAGCAGTCGCGGATTTCCGGCACCAGCACGCGCACCGCACGCACGTCGTAGATCTGGCTGAACTCCAGGCCTTTGCGCTGCATCTTGCGCCAGATCGAATAGATATGTTTTGCCCGACCACTGATGTCGGCATTTACGCCAGTGGCGAGCAACTCGTTCTGCAGCTGGGTCATCACGTCGCTGATGAAGCGCTCGCGGTCCAGCCGCCGCTCATGCAACAGCTTGGCGATCTGCTTGTACTGGTCGGGCTCCAGGTAGCGGAAAGAAAGGTCTTCCAGCTCCCACTTGATGTGACCGATACCCAGGCGGTGCGCGAGTGGCGCATAGATATCGAACACTTCACGTGCGACGCGCAGGCGTTTCTCATCGTCGGCGGACTTGACCGCACGGATTGCGCACGTGCGTTCGGCCAGCTTGATCAGTGCCACGCGCACGTCGTCGACCATGGCCACCAGCATCTTGCGCAGGTTCTCGACCTGCGCCTGCGAGCCCAGCACCAGCGACTGTCGCGGGCTGAGGCTGGCACTGATGGCGGCCATGCGCAGCACGCCGTCGATCAGCTTGGACACCACCGGGCCAAAACACTGGCTGACCTCGGCGAGGGTGACCTTGCCCTCGCGCACCGAACGGTAGATCACCGCAGCCACCAGGGAATCCTGGTCGAGCTTGAGGTCAGCCAGAATTTCGGCGATTTCCAGGCCAGCCTGGAAGCTGGACGTACCATCCGCCCAGGAATGCTTGGCCGGGTTGCCCTTTTTCTCTACCTCAAGAGCAAACTCGCAGGCTTCTTTCAGCGCTGCGCGATCCAGTGCCGAATCGACGCTTACCACATGGTCCAACCATGCTTCGAGATTGATACTGCCGTCTGTATTGACCGGCTGGTGCACTCTCACCTGTACCATCTTTGTTTTACCTTTCCATGCAGCACACCATACGGGTGTGCTGGCGATCACCGTGCGGCCGCCCTTCCGTGGCAACCGCACCAAGGGGCCAGTCAGCTAGCCCGCTTCGAATAACGCCATGGCCTCGACATGCGCCGTCTGAGGAAACATGTCGAGAATCCCGGCCCTTTTTAACCGGTACCCCTGGCCGACCAGCACTTGGGCGTCTCTCGCCAGCGTGGCCGGGTTGCACGATACGTAGACCAGCCTTCTGGCCTTGAGGCGGGCGATGCCTTGCACCACCTCGAAAGCACCGTCGCGCGGTGGATCCAAGAGTACCGCAGAAAAGCCCTCGGCGGCCCATCCGGTGCCTGCCAAAGGCTGCGATAAATCGGCCTGAAAAAACCGTGCGTTATGCACATTGTTGTTCCGGGCATTGGCCGCGGCCCGATCGACCATGGCCTGTACACCTTCCACTGCCACCACCTCACGCGCCTGGCGAGCCAGCGGCAGGGCAAAGTTGCCCAGCCCGCAGAACAAGTCCAGCACACGCTCGTCGGCCTGTGGCGCGAGCCAGGCCAAGGCCTGCTCGATCATCGCGGTATTGACCTGGGCATTCACCTGCACGAAGTCGCCCGGGCGCCAGGCCAGCTCCAGCTGCCAGGGTGCCAGGGCAAAGCCCAACTGTGCAGCAGCGTCCACGGGCGCCGGCTCAGCTTCGCCTTGCAGCCACAGCTGGGCATTGGCCTGCTCGCAGAACGCTTGCAGCCTGGCCTGGTCCTCAGCCGGCAACGGCATGACGTGGCGCACCAGAACCGCCTCGGCGGTGCCACTGAACAGCTCCACATGGCCCAGCGCCTGCGGTTTGCTCAACGAGCGCAGCACAGTCGGCAAGTGGCGCAGAATCGACTGCAAGGGCTGTACCAGCACGGCGCAATCGTCGATGGCAATGATGTCCTGGCTGGCTTCGGCGCGGAAGCCCACCTCCAGTTGACGCGCCTTGACGTCCCAACGCACAGCCACACGGGCCCGGCGCCGGTAGCCAAATTCCGGCCCGCTCAGGGGGGTGGCCCATTCCTCAGGTTGCACGCCGGCCACCCGCTGCAGCTGCTCGGCGAGGGTGCGCTGCTTCAGCGCCAGTTGCGCTTCGTGCGGCAGGTGCTGCAGGTTGCAGCCACCGCAGCGGGCGTAGTAGCGACATGGCGCCTCACGGCGCTCGGGCCCGGCCTGCAGCAACCGCTCCAGGCGGGCTTCGACCACTTTGCCACGGGCGTTGAGCACCCGCGCCTCCACGACCTCACCGGCCAAAGCGCCGCTGACGAACCAGGTACGCCCGTCGAGGAAGGCGATGCCACGGCCGTCCCCGGCCAGGCGCTCGATGTCCAGGCGCTGCTTCTTGCCCACGGGGACCTGGGGGGTGCGATTGCCGCCGGCCGGCTGGAAGCGCAGGCCGCTGTTGCTTTTTTTCTTGGACATTTAGCGTGGATCAAACAGGCCAGTGGACAGATAACGGTCGCCGCGGTCGCAAATGATCGCAACCATCACGGCATTTTCCACTTCGCGGGACAGGCGCAACATGGCCGCCACCGCACCACCAGAAGACACGCCGCAGAAAATGCCCTCTTCACGCGCAAGGCGACGGGTGGTGTCTTCGGCTTCCTGCTGCGACATGTCGACCACGCGGTCGACCCGGGTGGCGTCGAAGATCTTCGGCAGGTATTCCTCGGGCCAGCGGCGAATGCCCGGAATGGCCGAGCCTTCCATCGGTTGCAGGCCGATGATCTGCACCGCGGGGTTCTGTTCCTTGAGGTACTGCGAGCAGCCCATGATGGTACCGGTGGTCCCCATGGAGCTGACGAAATGGGTGATGGTGCCCTGGGTCTGCTGCCAGATCTCCGGGCCGGTGCTGTTGAAGTGGGCGATCGGGTTGTCGCCGTTGGCGAACTGGTCGAGCACCAGGCCACGGCCTTCGGCCTGCAGCTTCTCGGCCAGGTCACGGGCGCCTTCCATACCCTCCTCCTTGGTCACCAGGATCAGCTCGGCGCCATAGGCCGTCATGGCGGCCTTGCGCTCGGCGGTGGAGTTGTCGGGCATGATCAGGATCATCTTGTAGCCCTTGATCGCCGCCGCCATCGCCAGGGCAATGCCCGTGTTGCCGGAGGTGGCTTCGATCAGGGTGTCGCCCGGCTTGATCTGGCCCCGCAGTTCGGCGCGAGCGATCATCGACAGTGCCGGGCGGTCCTTCACCGAGCCGGCGGGATTGTTACCTTCAAGCTTGAGCAGGAGGGTATTGCTGGTTTCGCCAGCGATGCGCTGCAGGCGAACCAGTGGCGTATTGCCGACGCAATCGGCGATGGTTGGGTACTGCACGGTCATGGGCGTATTTCGCAATCCGGACGGCGGGGTGCCTATCATACCGGCAAACCCTTCGCGGCCATATCACGCAATCTGTAGTACATATAGCTACAAGCTATAACGGTGAGACATGTGCGGGCCTCTTCGCGGGTAAAAACGCGCCTAAAGGCTAGCGGATCCCTGTAGGCGCGGGTTTACCCGCGAAAAGGCCGGCACATGCAACGGCAACCTCATCCACAAGCGCAACCCGCGTTTGCCATTCTGTGCCCACAAGGTCCCGCCCTGGCGCTGAATGGCACTGCGGGCGATGCTCAAGCCCAGACCGAAGCCCCCATCCCCCGGTCGAGAACCGTCCAGCCGCGAGAACGGCGCGAAGATCCGCTCCAGGTCCTCTTCAGCCACACCGCCGCCTTCATCCTCCAGCCACAGCCACCAATAACCGCCTTCGCGCTGGCCTCCCAGCCGCACCACACCCTCGGCCGGCGAGTGACGAATGGCATTGCGCAACATGTTCTCCAGCGCCTGAGCCAGATGGTTGAGGTTGCCCTGCACCCAGCAGTCGGCCGGTACTTCGCAGCGCAATTGCGCAGGCGACCAGCCGCTCTCGTAGCTGGCATTTTCGGCCAGCAACTCCCACAAGGCGTGGACCTCGATCGGTTCCAGGTTCATCGGTGCACGCTCGGCGTCCTGCCAGGCCAGTTGCAGGGTGTCTTCGACCAGGTGCTGCATGCAGTCCACTTCACGGATCAGGCGATCACGCAGACGCTGCAGGTCGGTTTCACCATCGCAGGCCACCCGCAGCCGGCTCAGCGGCGTACGCATTTCGTGGGACAGGTCGCGCAGCAACTGCTGCTGCATAGCCACCGTGCCTTGCAGCCGCTCAGCCATCTGGTCAAAGGCACGCGCCAGCTCACCCAGCTCGTCATGCCGGGCGATGGTGCGCGAGTCCAGGCGGGCCGACAGTTGATCGGCCCGCCAGGCATTGGCCTGCTCGCGAAGTTGATTCAGCGGCACGATCAACATGCGGTACAGGCCTACACACAACAGCAAGGTGAACAACCCCGGAATGATGCCGTTGGTGACGATGCGCCACAGCAAGCGGTGCTGGCCCGGATTGAAGCGCTGCGGCAGTTCGATCACCAGCATCCCCTGCTCCGGGGCCCCCGGGAACGGTATGCGCACCCACGGCTGGTCGACGCTACGCCGACTCATCGGCCAATCGACACCCCGCAGGCGTGTCAGACGCTGCATGATCTGCGGGTTGAGTGTGGCGTTGTCGAGCGGGCGCAGGTTGATGTCGAGCACGCCCACCCAGCCCCGTTCGCGCTGATGCATGGCCGCCACCCACTGGTCCAGCCCTGCCCGCCCGCCGCTGCGCCAGGCCTGCTCAGCTTCGGCGGCATAACCTCGCAAGGTCTGCCGTGCCGGCTCCGAGAGGAAGGCGTTCTGGGTTTCCATGTGCCGGCCCCAGGTGTAACTGAGGCCGATCATCAGCAGGCAGAAGCCCACCAGCAAGACGGCCAGCTTCCAGAACAGCGAATGGCGGTCGAGCATGGTTCACTCCGCCTCGCCGGCACTGAGCACGTAACCCTTGCCCCACACGGTGCGGATCTGCCGTTCGTGATAACCAATGCCCTTTAGCTTGCGGCGGATCTGGCTGACGTGCATGTCCAGGCTGCGGTCATGCCGTGAATAGCCGCGCTGCAACACCTGCTGGTACAGGAACGGCTTGCTGAGGACCTCGTCGAGGTTGCGGTTCAGGATGTCCAGCAGGCGATATTCGCTGGGGGTCAGGCCCGCCAGGCGGCTATCCAGGCACACGTCACACAGCCCCTCGTCGAACTGCAGCCCGCCGCCGTTGGCTGGTTCCAGCGGGCCCTGATGCCGCCGTTCCAGGGCCACGCGGCGCAGAATCGCCTCGATGCGCACCTGCAACTCGGCCATGCTGAATGGCTTGGGCAGGTAATCGTCGGCGCCGCGCTGAAAGCCGCTGATACGGTCGGCCTCGGCCCCCAGCGCCGACATCAGGATTACCGGCGTGGCGCTGCGCCTGCGCAATTGTGCCAAGGCGTCCAGCCCGTCAAGCCCGGGCAGCAGTATATCCATGAGCACAACATCGAAAGCCTGGCGGCCAGCCTTTTCCAGGCCCTCCAGGCCATTGCGGCACCAGGTGACCTGGAAGCCGCCGCGCTGCAGCTCTTCTTGCAGATATGCGCCAAGAACCGGGTCGTCCTCGATGGCAAGGATGTTGGAGTTGTAAATAGCTACAGGATTCATTGGCAACTGCCACTAATTCTCAATTGAGCGATTATTGAGTATTCGCCACCTGCCAGGCAACCGCGCTGTGACCATAACCCCGGCAACAGCGCATGACACATACTAAAGAGATGCAATGGTGCGGCAGGCGGAGTAACTTCGCGGCTTGGCCGTTACCACTTGACGGCATCCAGGCACATCAAAGGAGGCGAGTGTGCTCGATCGTTTGGGAATCCGCAGTCGGGTCCTGCTGCTGGCACTGCTACCGGCCGGCTTGATGGCCCTGGTGCTGGGTAGCTATTTCACCTGGCTGCAACAGAACGACCTGCGCACCCAGCTGTTGCAGCGCGGCAAAATGATCGCCGAACAACTGGCGCCACTGGCCGCACCCGCCATGGCCCGGCTCGCGCCTGCGCAACTGGAGAGAATTGCCGCACAAACCCTGGAGCAGGCCGATGTGCGCGCAGTTGCGTTTCTGGCCCCCGACCGCAAGCGCTTGGCCCACGCAGGCCCGAGCATGCTCAACCTGCCGCCCAGCGGCGGTACTGGCACCCAACTCCTGCAGCGCAGCGGTAACGACGCCACCCGCTACCTGATGCCCGTGTTCGGCCACCATCGCGACCTGGCCACCGACGCCGTGCCGGCCGAAGCCGAGCGCCTGCTGGGATGGGTAGAGATCGAGCTGTCGCACGACGGCACGCTGCTGCGCGGCTACCGCAACCTGTTTACCAGCCTGTTGCTGATCCTCGCCTGCCTGGCACTCAGCGGCCTGTTGGCGCTGCGCATGAGCCGCACCATCAACGACCCCATCGAACGCATCAAGCACGCGGTCAATCAACTCAAGGACGGCCACCTCGAAGAACGCCTGCCAACCATGGGCAGCCATGAGCTGGACGAACTGGCCCACGGCATCAACCGCATGGCCGAAACCCTGCAAAACGCCCACGAAGAACTGCAGCACAGCATCGACCAGGCCACCGAAGACGTGCGCCAGAACCTGGAAACCATCGAAATCCAGAACATCGAGCTGGACATGGCGCGCAAAGAGGCACTTGAGGCCAGCCGTATCAAGTCGGAGTTCCTGGCCAACATGAGCCACGAAATCCGCACCCCGCTCAACGGCATCCTCGGCTTTACCCACCTGCTGCAAAAAAGCGAGATGACACCGCGCCAGCTCGACTACCTGAACACCATCGAGAAATCTGCTGACAACTTGCTGGGGATCATCAACGAGATCCTCGATTTCTCCAAGATCGAGGCCGGCAAGCTGGTGCTCGACAGCATACCGTTCAACCTGCGTGACCTGATCCAGGACACCCTGACCATCCTCGCTCCGGCCGCCCACGCCAAGCAGCTGGAGTTGCTGAGCCTGATCTACCGCGACACGCCTGCTTCGCTGGTTGGCGACCCATTGCGGCTCAAGCAGATTCTCACCAACCTGGTCAGCAACGCCATCAAGTTCACCCGCGAAGGCACCATCGTCGTGCGCGCCATGCTGGAAGACGAGCACGAAGACTGCGCGCAGTTGCGCATCAGCGTGCAGGACACCGGCATCGGCCTGTCACCACAGGATGTGCGCACACTGTTCCAGGCCTTCAGCCAGGCTGACAACTCACTGGCCCGCCAGCCCGGCGGCACCGGCCTGGGGCTGGTGATTTCCAAGCGCCTGATCGAACAGATGGGCGGCGAGATCGGCGTAGACAGTACCCCGGGTGAAGGATCGCAGTTCTGGATCAGCCTCAACCTGCCCAAGGCTCATGACGATGTCGAAGCCCTGCCACCGCAGCCGTTGCTTGGCCGCCGTGCCGCCATTGTCGATGGCCACGAACTGGCACGCCAGGCGCTGGAACACCAATTGGAAGACTGCGGCCTCAGCGTGAGCCTGTTCGGCTCCTACGACCAGTTGCTGCAAGGGGTACAGGCCGCCAGCCAGGCTGGCCTGCCGTTCGAGTTCGCCGTGCTCGGGGCTAACCTGGGTAGCCTGTCGCCCGAGCAACTGGGCCATTATCACCAGCAACTCGAGCGTTACCACTGCCAATGCGTGGTGTTGTGCCCGACCACCGAACAGGCGCTTTACCACCCATACCTGCCCAACGGCCATGGCCAGTTGCTGTCCAAGCCAACCTGCACTCGCAAACTGCGGCGCCTCTTGCTGGAGCTTGTGCAGCCACGCCGGTCGCTGGCCGATGTGAATAACGTCAACGGCCAGCGACGGCCGAAAATACTCTGCGTCGACGACAACGCCGCCAACCTGCTGCTGGTAAAAACCCTGCTCGAAGACTTGGGTGCCGAGGTACTGGCCGTCAACAATGGTTATGCGGCGGTACAGGCCGTGCAGGACGAGCTGTTCGACCTGGTGCTGATGGATGTGCAGATGCCCGGCATGGACGGCCGCGCCTGTACTGAACAGATTCGCCTATGGGAAAACACCCAAAGCGGCAACCCCCTTCCGATCGTCGCCCTCACGGCCCATGCCATGGCCAACGAGAAGCGCGCGTTATTGCACAGCGGTATGGACGACTACCTGACCAAACCGATCAGCGAACGGCAACTGGCCCAGGTGGTGATGAAGTGGACCGGCCTGAGCCTGGGCACACCCCAGCAGGCGCAGGCCGAGCTACTGCCCAACGGTGACGAACTGAAGGTACTCGACCCCGAAGAGGGCCTGCGCCTGGCCGCTGGCAAGCCAGATCTGGCGGCTGACATGCTGAGCATGCTGCTGGCCTCGCTGGATACCGACCGCGAAGCCATACGCGCCGCCCGCGCAGCCGATGACCACAATGGCCTGATCGAGCAAGTACACCGTCTGAACGGTGCCTCGCGCTATTGCGGTGTGCCGCAATTAAGGGCAGCGTGTCAGCGTAGCGAGACATTGCTGAAGCAGGACAGTCTGCTGGCGCAGCAGGCCCTGGATGAACTGGATGCAGCGATCGGTCGCCTGGCTGCGCAGGCCCGGCTGAATGTGTGAGCGCATGGGGCCTGGCTTGGAGCATGCGGCGCCTGTGAGATCGAGCGCCGCCCGCGCGGCGCATCGCGAGCCATGCTCGCTCCTACGTTTGTTTCGGGCCAGTAACGCCTGTGCCAGACGCGCGCGACCGCTTTGTTCGTCCAACGTGATATCGCGCCATGCAGCAAAATACTCGCGCGCACATCCTCAGGAATAATTGGGCCGAAACAAACGTAGGAGCTCGCGTTGCACCGCGCGGGCGGCGCTCGATCTCACAGCCAGCAACCAACCCAAGGAGCCCCACCATGCGCGTCCTGTTGTTCAGCAGCCAGCACTACGACCAGGAAAGCTTCACCGAGGCTGCCCGCGGCACCACCCTGGAGCTGCATTTCCAGCCCGCCCGCCTGACGCTCGACACCGCCGCCCTGGCAGATGGCTTTGAGGTGGTCTGCGCCTTCATCAATGACGATCTCGGCGCGCCGGTGCTGCAGCGCCTGGCCGCCGCCGGCACGCGGTTGATCGCCCTGCGTTCAGCCGGCTACAACCACGTCGACCTGGCCGCCGCCGAGCGCTTGGGCCTGACCGTGGTGCGGGTGCCGGCCTACTCGCCACACGCGGTTGCCGAGCATGCCGTGGCGCTCATCCTGGCACTCAACCGGCGTCTGCACCGGGCTTACAACCGCACTCGCGAAGGTGACTTCACCTTGCACGGGCTCACCGGCTTCGATCTGCACGGCAAAACCGTCGGGGTGGTCGGTACCGGCCAGATCGGTGCCGCCTTTGCCCGCATCATGGCCGGTTTCGGCTGCCAGTTGCTGGCGTACGACCCCTACCCCAACCCAGAGCTGCTGGCCCTTGGCGCCCGCTACATGCCCCTGCCCGAGCTGTTGCGCGAAGCCCGCATCATCAGCCTGCACTGCCCGTTGACCGAGCACACTCGCCACCTGATCAATGCGCAAAGCCTGGCCCAGTTGCAGCCCGGCGCCATGCTGATCAACACCGGTCGCGGTGCGCTGGTCGACACCCCTGCGCTGATCGACGCACTGAAAAGCGGCCAGCTTGGCTACCTGGGCCTGGACGTCTACGAAGAAGAAGCCCAACTGTTCTTCGAGGACCGCTCCGACCTGCCCTTGCAAGACGATGTGCTGGCTCGGCTACTGACCTTCCCCAACGTAATCATCACCGCCCACCAGGCTTTCCTCACCCGCGAGGCGCTGGATGCCATTGCCGCGACCACACTGCACAACATCAACCGCTGGGCGGCAGGCAATCCACAGAATCTGGTGATGGGTTAGTGCTAGGATACGCGGCATTTCTGGAGGACCCATGGTCGAACACGATTTTCGCTACACCCTTTTCAACCCGCAACACACCCTGATCGAGTGCCGTGCGTTGGTGCCGGGCCGCTATCAGGTCACTGGCAACGGCGGCTCGATGCACAAAGGCGACAGCCTGCTGGTCACGCTCAAGGGCAGCAAGGATTTGTCCATGCGCCTGACCGTGGAAAGCGTGCGCCACCTGATCAACCCACGCGGCCAGTGGGTTGCCGTGGCGAGCGGCCCGGTGTTCAACGAGCTGGAAATCCTCACCTGGCAGGTCGAATGCGATAACTGCGATGCGGTGCTGGGCTTCGAGTTCGCGGTAGACGCCAAGCTCGGCAAGGCAGCTCGTCAACCGGCGGCCAGCGCCCGTATTGCAGAGCTGGGCTGGACCAGCCGTGGCGAAAAACACCTGTGCCCACGTTGCCAGGAGAGCGCCGAGTGAAAAATCTGCTGACCGGCGTGCTGATTGCAACCGGCCTGCTCGGCTGCGCCACAGAACCTTCCAAGCTGCAGCAGGAGCGCAGCTACGTGCTGGAGTGGATTGGCGAACGACCACTGATCGACTACAGCCACCTGACCTTGACCCTGGCCAGCGACGGCCGTGCCTATGGCAACGGCGGCTGCAACCACTGGTTTGCGCCTTACACGCTGGATGGCGAACACCTCAGCTTTGGTAAGGTCGGCAAGACCCGCAAGCTGTGCGCACCCGCGCTGATGGAACAGGAAAAGCGCTTCCTGCAGGCGCTGGAAACGGTTGAGCGTTGGGATGTGTCACCGGTGGAGCAGATACGCTTCTGGCCGGCCGAAGGCAAGCCGCTGCGCTTCTGGCCTGAGGAAGGCTGAGGATTGCCGGGGCCGCTTTGCGGCCCTTCGCGGGCGCGCCCGCTCCCACAGTCTGGACTGTCCCCCTGTGGGAGCGGGCATGCCCGCGAAGGGCCGCGAAAGCGGCCCCTCCGGCATCAGGCGCCTTTCAGGGCCTTGATCTTGGCCTGCAACCCTTCCAGGGTCTGCTCGCCCATCAACTGCTCACGCACCTTGCCCTTGTCGTCAATGATGTAGGTCACCGGCAAGGCCTCGCTGCGCGGCAGGTCATAGCGCTCGGCCGGGTCCTGGGCCAGCACGGTGAAACCGATACCCAGGGTTTCGGCAGCCTGCTTCAGGTCCTGCCCCTGCAGGCCATCGAAGTTCACCCCCACCACCTTGACGCCATCAGCCGCCCACTGCTTGGCCGCTGCGTTCAGTTCCGGGATTTCGGTACGGCACGGCCCGCACCACTCAGCCCAGTAGTTGAGCACCAGCCAGTGCCCTTCGATCTGTTCGGCCTTAACCGTATTACCGTGTTGGTCCACGCCGTAATCGGCACCGCAACCACCGAGCAACAGGCTCGCGGTGATGGCCAGTACTGCTGCCAGACGCCTTGCCATGGGTCAATCCTTCTCGAGTTTTAAAGCAAATTGGTCAGTCGCTGCGGTTAGAATAGCCGCCACACCCAGCTGGATGCGACCCGACATGACTGACCTCACGCTCTATCATAACCCGCGCTGCTCAAAATCCCGCGGCGCCCTTGAACTGCTCGAAGCCCGCGGCCTGGCCCCGACCATCGTGCGCTACCTGGAAACCCCGCCCGACGCTGCCACCCTCAAGGCCCTGCTCGACAAGCTGGGCATCGCCCCGCGCCAATTGCTGCGCAGCGGCGAGGACGAATATAAAACGCTTAACCTGGCCGACCCGGCACTGACCGACGCGCAACTGATCGAGGCCATGGCCCAGCACCCCAAGCTGATCGAGCGGCCGATCCTGGTTGCCGGTGACAAGGCCGTGGTCGGTCGTCCGCCAGAAAAAGTGCTGGAGATCCTGCCGTGAGCGCGCCCTACATCCTGGTGCTGTATTACAGCCGCCATGGAGCGACCAGCGAAATGGCCCGGCACATCGCCCGCGGTATCGAGCTGGCCGGCATGGAGGCACGCCTGCGCACGGTGCCGGCTATTTCCACCGAATGCGAAGCGGTGGCCCCGGATATTCCGGCCAGTGGTGCGCTGTACGCCAGCCTTGATGACCTGCGCCACTGCGCAGGCCTGGTACTGGGCAGCCCGACTAGGTTCGGCAACATGGCAGCGCCACTCAAGTACTTCCTGGATGGCACCAGCAGCCTTTGGCTAGGCGGTGAGCTGGTCGGCAAACCGGCTGGCGTGTTCACCTCCACCGCCAGCCTGCACGGCGGCCAGGAAACGACTTTGCTGTCGATGATGCTGCCGCTGATGCACCACGGCATGTTGGTGATGGGCTTGCCCTACAGCGAGTCGGCACTGCTCGAGACCCGTGGCGGGGGCACGCCTTATGGTGCCAGCCACCACGCAGGCGCCGATGGCAAACGCGAACTCGACCCCCACGAAATCGCCCTGTGCCGCGCCCTGGGCCAACGCCTGGCAGCCACGGCCAAGGCCCTGGAGGCCACGCGTGGCTAGAAAGCCCAAGGTATTGCCGCCGCTGCAATGGCTGGTACCACGCCTGCGCCTGACCCGGGCATTGAGCCTGGCATGCTTCTTCGGCCTGATCGCCCTGCTGGTGGTGAACAACCTGTGGTTCGCCAACCTACATGGGGCCCGGGTCGAGGTGATTCTGGCGATCGAACTGGTGCCGTTGCTGTTACTGCTGCCAGGCATGCTGAAAGGCAGCGCCCGGGCGCATGCCTGGACCTGCTTCGTGGTGAACATCTATTTCATCAAGGGCGTGCTGGCGGCGTTCGACCCGGCCCGGGCGGTATTCGGCTGGCTTGAAGTGCTGGTGAGCCTGGGGCTGTTCATTGCCGGGTTACTGTACGTGCGCTGGAAGTTCCAGCATGAGCGGCGCATGGCGGGCGAAGGCAGTTAGATTTTTCGCAGGCGTGCCCGCTGCCACAGGAATCGCACCGCGCTTAAGGCCTGTGCAGTACTAGTGGGAGCGGGCGTGCCCGCGAATGGGAGCAACACAAGACTCAATGGTTGACGGTATGCGCCAGCATCACTGACAACTGGCACAGCGGCCGCCCGCTCTCTGCATGCCACTGGTTGAACGCCTGCTGCACCAAAGCCAGGTCACGCTGGCTGGTCGGCTGCTTGTCGATCACCTTCTGCGCAATCAACGCCGCCGCCATGTCATCGGTTGGGATGAACGTGTCCTTGCCGACCATGCGCAAAAACCGTGGCGCCGACAACCCACCCAACTGGTTGCCGTGCTTGGCCAGGTACTTCCACAAGCCGACAATGTCGGTCACTGGCCAGTCGGCGATGAATGCCCCAAAACTGCCATGCGCCTTGGCGATATCCAGCACCATCTGCGCATTGCGCGGCACGCTCTTGAGCTTGCCCAGGTGGCGGATAATGCGCTCATCCTGCATCAACCGTTCCAGATGCTCGGCGCCCATCAACACCACTTTCTCCGGATCGAAGCCGAAGAACACCTGCTCGAACGCCGGCCACTTGGCGTCCACCAGGCTGTGCTTGAGCCCGGCGCGAAACACCCGCAAGGCCAGCGTCGACAGGTAGCGGTCGTCACTGATGTCGCGCAGTTGCGCCGGCGTGCGCGGCTGCGGCAGGAAAGCCTCCAGCGCCTGGGCCGAACCAAAACGGTTCAGGCAGTACTCATGCAACCACTGGTAATCGCGCATGGGCTCAGATGTTCAGCACGTCGAGGAAACGCGGGGTAGCGTTTTCGTCGATCTTCAGGCTGGTGAAGTCAAACAGGTTCCGGTCGGCCAACTGCGACGGTGCCACGTTCTGCAGGGCACGGAAGATGCTCTCGGTACGGCCCGGGTGCTTGCGTTCCCACTCCACCAGCATGTCCTTGACCACCTGGCGCTGCAGGTTTTCCTGCGAGCCGCAAAGGTTACACGGGATGATCGGGAATTCCTTCATGTCCGAGTAGGCCTGGATGTCCTTCTCGCTGCAGTAGGCCAGCGGGCGGATCACCACGTTGCGGCCGTCGTCGGCGCGCAGCTTCGGCGGCATGCCCTTGAGCGCGCCGTTGAAGAACATGTTGAGGAAGAAGGTTTCGACGATGTCGTCGCGGTGATGCCCCAGCGCCATCTTGGTAGCGCCAATTTCGTCGGCAAAGGTGTACAGGGTACCGCGGCGCAGGCGCGAACACAGCGAGCAGGTGGTCTTGCCTTCGGGTACCAGCTCCTTTACCACCGAGTAGGTATCCTTCTCGACGATGTGGTACTCGACACCCAGTTCCTTGAGGTAGGCCGGCAATACGTGCTCAGGGAAGCCCGGCTGTTTCTGGTCCATGTTCACCGCCACGATCTCGAACGTGATCGGTGCCACCTTCTGCAGGTGCAACAGAACGTCGAGCATGGTGTAGCTGTCCTTGCCGCCGGACAGGCAGACCATGACCTTGTCGCCATCCTCGATCATGTTGTAGTCGGTGATGGCTTCGCCGGCGAGACGACGCAGGCGTTTTTGCAGTTTGTTCTGGTTGACCGAGAGGGTGCCCATAGCGCTTGAATCCGCGAGGTGTGACAAAAGCCGGCTATTTTACGCACAAACGCAGCATCACTGTAGGCATTCCGATAAAGACTTCAATGTAATCAACAGCACCGCTTACAGCGCAATTTGCTCTAAAAAGCCCGGCTTATGCGGGGAACGGCTTCCTATACTGCCACATAAGGCCACATTACCGCTTGCATCGGTGTTAGGGCCTCGGGCCGCTTGCGCTCCATGTGGGGGGCGTTTGGCAACATTGAGAGGAGTGATCGGCATGATTCATCACGTTGTGGGGCTGTTTACCCATCCCGATCAGGAATGGCGGGAGATTCGTGGCGAAGAAGAAACCATCAGCCACATGTACCTGACACACACCCTGATCCTCGCGGCGATTCCGGCCGTTTCGGCGTTTATCGGCACTACCCAGGTGGGCTGGGTGATCGGTGACCGACCAGCAGTGATGCTGACCATGGAAAGCGCAATCTGGATGAGCATCATGTCCTACCTGGCCATGCTGGCCGGGGTGGCAGTAATGGGCGCGTTCATCCACTGGATGGCCCGAACCTACGATGCCAACCCGTCCATGGCGCAATGCATCGCCTTTGCCACCTACACCGCCACACCCTTGTTCATCGGCGGCCTGGCGGCGCTTTACCCGCATCTCTGGCTGGGCATGCTGATCGGCACTGCCGCTATCTGCTACACGGTATACCTGCTGTATGTCGGCTTGCCAACGTTCATGAACATACCGTCGGATGAAGGCTTCCTGTTCTCCAGCTCGGTGCTGGCAGTAGGCTTGGTGGTACTGGTGGCAATCATGGCCGCTACCGTCATTATCTGGGGACTGGGCGTGGGGCCCGTCTACACCAACTAGAACAGACTGAAACAACACTGGGGCATCAACCAGGGGCCGCCGTAAGGCGGCTTCTGGCTGTGCGCTGACCGGTGACTCGGCAAGCCACCTGCGCTTGCGGCATAATGCCTGGCCAGGAGAACCGCCCCGCCATGCCCGAGCAGCTCAAACAACGCGTCGAAACCTGCTACCAGCAAGCCGAAGCCTTTTTCAAACGCCGCTTCCCGCGCCCGGAAGTCAGCTTCAAACTGCGTGGGCAAAAAGCCGGTGTCGCCCACCTGCACGAGAATCTGCTGCGCTTCAACCTGCAGCTCTACCGCGAAAACCAGGAAGACTTCCTGCGCCAGACCGTGGCCCATGAAGTGGCACACCTGGTTGCCCACCAGCTGTTTGGCGACCGCATCCAGGCCCATGGTGAAGAGTGGCAGCTGATCATGCGCGGGGTGTATGAACTGCCGCCCAATCGTTGCCACAACTATGACGTGCAACGGCGCGCAGTGACCCGCTACATCTACCGCTGCCCATGCCCGAAAAGCGATTTCCCGTTTACCGCGCAGCGGCACAGGCTGGTGCGCCAGGGGCGGCGATACCTGTGCAAGCGGTGTCGGGAAATCCTGGTGTACAGCGGTGAGACGCGGGTCGAATAGATCGGGGGGCGCCTGCACCGGCCCTTTCGCGGGCAAGCCCGCTCCTACAGGTGCAGCGCACGTCTCGAGAGTTGCACGCCCCCCGTAGGAGCGGGTTTACCCGCGAAAGGGCCGGAACAGGCAATGCACAAATCCCAGGCATAAGAAAGGCGACCCGAGAGTCGCCTTCCTGAACCCATCTGCGCCTTACTTCTCGACGAAGGCACGCTCGATCAGGTAGTCACCCGGCTCGCGCATGCGCGGGGAGATCTTCAGGCCGAAGCTGTCCAGCACTTCGCTGGTCTCGTCGAGCATGCTCGGGCTGCCACAGATCATCGCGCGGTCGTCTTGCGGGTTGATCGGCGGCAGGCCGATGTCGCTGAACAGCTTGCCGCTGCGCATCAGGTCGGTCAGACGGCCCTGGTTTTCGAACGGCTCGCGGGTCACGGTCGGGTAGTAGATCAGCTTGTCGCGAACCGACTCACCGAAGAACTCGTTCTGCGGCAGGTGCTCGGTGATGAACTCGCGGTAGGCCACTTCGTTCACGTAGCGCACGCCGTGCACCAGGATCACTTTTTCAAAGCGCTCGTAGGTTTCCGGGTCCTGGATGACGCTCATGAACGGCGCCAGGCCAGTGCCGGTGCTCAGCAGGTACAGGTGCTTGCCAGGATTCAGGTCGTCGAGCACCAGGGTGCCGGTAGGCTTCTTGCTGATGATGATCTCATCGCCTTCCTTCAGGTGTTGCAGCTGCGAGGTCAGCGGGCCGTCCGGCACCTTGATGCTGAAGAATTCAAGGTGCTCTTCCCAGTTCGGCGAAGCGATGGAGTAGGCACGCATGAGCGGACGGCCGTTGTCCTGCTGCAGGCCGATCATCACGAACTGACCGTTCTCGAAGCGCAGGCCCGGGTCGCGGGTGCACTTGAAGCTGAACAGGGTGTCGTTCCAGTGGTGCACACTGAGGACACGTTCGTGGTTCATGTTGCTCATCGATGGGGCTCCTGAAGAAAAACGCGCGCGCAAAGCGCACAGTTGCGCAATAGTTTAGGGGCAGCGACAATATCTGTTAACTGGATTATCAAGATATGTGTTATCGGTTATATCGATATGCGATTCACACTCCGTCAAATGCAAGTCTTCGTCGCCGTCGCCCAGCACCAAAGCGTCTCTCGGGCCGCCAGCCTGCTGGCGCTGTCGCAGTCGGCTGCCAGCACCTCTATCACCGAACTTGAGCGCCAATCGAGCTGCCAGCTGTTCGACCGTGCCGGCAAACGCCTGGCCCTCAATGCCCTTGGCCATCAGCTGCTGCCACAAGCAGTAGCCCTGCTTGACCAGGCCAAGGAAATCGAAGACTTGCTCAACGGCAAATCCGGTTTCGGCTCGCTGGCGGTCGGCGCCACGCTGACCATCGGCAACTACCTGGCCACCCTGCTGATCGGCAACTACATGCAGACTCACCCGGAAAGCCAGGTAAAACTGCATGTTCAAAATACTGCGCATATCGTGCAACAGGTCGCGCACTACGAAATTGATCTGGGTCTAATCGAAGGCGACTGCAATCACCCCGACCTGGAGGTTCAGCCGTGGGTCGAGGACGAACTGGTGGTGTTCTGTGCGCCACAGCACCCACTGGCGAAACTGGGCCGCGCCGATATCGAAAGCCTTTCGCAAGAGGCGTGGATCCTGCGCGAACAAGGCTCAGGCACGCGCCTGACCTTCGACCAGGCCATGCGCCATCACCGCGCCAATCTTAATATTCGCCTGGAGCTGGAACACACCGAAGCGATCAAGCGCGCGGTGGAGTCGGGCCTGGGCATCGGTTGCATTTCACGCCTGGCCCTGCGTGACGCCTTCCGCCGTGGCAGTCTGGTTCCTGTGGAAACCCCGGAACTGGACCTGCTGCGCCAGTTCTACTTCATCTGGCACAAACAGAAGTACCAGACCTCGGCCATGCGTGAGTTTCTCGAGCTATGCCGCAACTTCACTGCGGGCTTTACCCGCAGCGACGAAATCGTGCTGCCACCGATCGCTTAAAGCAGGATCACACCCCACACCAGCGCCACCATGGTCAGGGCCACCAACTGTGCGGCGCTGCCCATGTCCTTGGCATTTTTCGACAGGGGGTGGCGCTCCAGCGAAATGCGATCGATGGCCGCCTCCACCGCTGAGTTGAACAGCTCGACGATCAGCCCCAGCAGGCAAACGGCGATCATGATTGCCCGCTCGGCGCGGCTGACCGGCAGCCAGAAGGCGATCGGGATCAGCAGCACGTTGAGCAGCACCAGTTGGCGGAATGCGGCCTCGCCCTTGAAGGCTGCACGCAGGCCGTCCAGCGAGTAGCCAGCGGCGTTGAAGATGCGTTTGAGGCCGGTCTGGCCCTTGAATGGCGATGTCATGTGAGTCACTTCACAGCAGAAAGGCCAGCAGACTAGACCGGCTCGGGTCAAAAAAGCGTGAAGCCACGCGCAGTCAGTTGCTGGCAACCGATTCAAGTTGTTGCAGCAGCAACGCAGCCTGGGTCCGGGTGCGCACGCCCAGTTTGCGGAAGATCGCGGTAACGTGAGCCTTGATAGTCGCTTCCGATACGCTCAGCTCATAGGCGATCTGCTTGTTCAACAAGCCTTCGCAGACCATGGTCAGTACGCGGAACTGCTGGGGCGTGAGGCTGGCCAAGCCTTCGCTGGCGGCCTTTGCCTCGGCCGAAACATCTACCTTTTCGAACGCCTGCGGCGGCCACCAGACCTCGCCGTCAAGCACCTTGCGCACCGCATCCTGGATCACTTCCAGGGTGCTGGACTTGGGAATGAAACCACTGGCGCCGAACTCGCGGGACTTGACCACCACGGCGGCCTCTTCCTGTGCCGAAACCATCACCACGGGGATCTGCGGGTACTGCCCGCGGAGCAGTACCAGACCGGAAAAACCGTAGGCACCCGGCATGTTCAGGTCCAGCAGCACCAGGTCCCAGTCGGCTTTTTCGCTCAGGCGGGTTTCCAGTTCGGCAATGCTTGCGACTTCGACCAGACGCACATCGGAGCCAAGCCCGAGGGTAACGGCCTGGCGCAGGGCGCCACGGAACAGTGGGTGGTCATCGGCAATCAGGATTTCGTATGTGGCCATCGATCTAAGGATCCTGTTCTGTGCCAGGCACTCGAGAGGAAGGGAAGCGCCCGGCGGGAATCGGCACCAAGGATGACGAGCACAGTGCAGGGTGATCAAGCCAATCGCCCTGCCGCCTCGCCCACCCCGGCTGCCAGCTCCGTCATTATGAACCAAAGCAGGGGTTATGCCCCTTGGACTATAGGAAGGTATGCAAACGCTGGTGGATGTCGTCCTGCTCGTCAAGCGGCAACCGCCGCTTGCCGCTCAGGTAATGCAGGCTGAATACATCCAGGTAGGCATCCAGCGCCTGCGAAGCCTGGCTGTCGCCAGCAAGGTCCAGGCACATGGCCGCAACTTCCGCCGTGCAGAAATGATCATCGCGCTTGGAGCGCCGCAAGCGGTAGCGCGACATCTGCTCGGCTTGCAGGCTCAACACCGGGAAGCGGTCCAGGTAGGGGCTTTTGCGGAACATCTTGCGCGCTTCGGTCCATGTGGCATCCAGCAGGATGAACAGTGGACGCTTGCCCGGCTCGCGCACCACCTCGCTGACCACCCGTTCCTGGGCAACGAACTCGCCCGGAAATACGATATAGGGCTGCCAGCGCGGGTCATCGAGCAAGGCCAGCAGACGCTCGTCAACCGCAGTGCGCAACCAGCCGAAGGCCCAGGTGTCTTCGATCAGGTCGGCAATCAACCAGCCGGTGTTGGTGGGTTTCAGCGGCTCGGTGTCGTGCATCAGCAGGCACACACCTGCGTCAGCCTGCACCCGAGGCTTCCAGGCACACAGGCAATGGGTAGCGATGACCCGGCACGCCGGGCAACGCTCGGCACGCGAGCCACGGGCGATGAAAGGCTTGTTGCTGCGGGCCAGGCGTTCGGCACGCAGACGCGCTACCGCATGGCTCATGCCGGCAGGCCTCTGGACAGATTGGAAATGGGCACAAGGATGACTCGGAGAAAACAAGGCGGCCAGTTTACCAGAACAGGTGGCAATTGCTGTGCAGCCGGCACAGCGCTCCTTATAATCGGTTTTTTGCCGTGCCGGACCTCGCCGCACGCAATTCCACGGAACGCCGTTGACCCGCGCATGTCAAAGCGCCAGTCATCGAACCAGGAGAGATTCATGCTGCGCCTTATCGCCCCCGCCCTGAGCCTGCTGCTTGCCCTACCTCTGGCAGCTCAGGCGGCATCCAAGCAGGATTACGACCTGAACACCCTGCTGCAAAAGGTCGCCAAAGAGAGCAGCGTCGGCACCCCGCGTGCGATCAACGAGGACATCCTCGATCAGGGTTACACCGTTGAAGGCAAGGCGCTGGTCAACCATCTGAGCGTACGCCAGAGCCACGCAGAGCGCATGCAGGCCAACCCTGAGCAGGTGCGTAGCCAGCTCGGCGACAGCGTGTGCCGCAACAACGGCTTCCGCAACCTGATGTCCAAGGGCGCGGTCATGGTCTACCGCTTCACGGTCTACAAAACCAACCGGCCCCTCATGGACCAGGCCTTCGACAACGCCAGTTGCGTGGCCGGCAACAAGAAGAAGTAAGCACAGCGTTAACGCTACACCTTCTCGTCCTCATGAGCGCGCCAGCCACCTTCAGCGGCATCGGCGCGCATCTCCGCCAACAGCGCCTGCAAGTATCGCGACCGGCACTCCAGCCCCGACAGCCTGCGACGGCACTCGGCCTCAAGGCTCAGGTGATGCACCTGGGCGGCGTTCTCCAGCTGCTGGTAGAGCTGCCGGTCCACTTCGATGACCAAGCGATGCATACCGCCACCTCCTGCATCGACACATTTCGCTCTACCAGTTAACCAAACCCGTGCTGCCGATGGCCGCAGGCCGACAGGCGGCTGCGCCGATCACGTCGGCACGATCGGGCGCAAGGGTCTAGATTGAGGTCAGAGGTATTGGTGCAGAAGGAGACGTCGCATGCCTTACCATTCGAATGAACTGCTGTTCAGCCACTTCCGCGACAACAATATCGACCTGAGCAATATCGAAGCACAACTGCAACTGGTTGCCCCCAACAGCCCTAACCTACCGCTCTACCGCGACATGATGCTGACCATCCTGCGCATGGCCCATGACGACAGCGACCGCTGGAGCGCCAAGATCACCCTGCAGGCCTTGCGCGAACTGGACCAGTCGTTTCGCACCCTGCAGCGCTACAAAGGCCGACGCAAGGTGACCGTGTTCGGCTCGGCACGCACCCCACCGGAGCATCCGATGTACGCCCTGGCCCGCGAACTGGGCGCCACTCTGGCACGCTCCGACCTGATGGTCATCACCGGCGCCGGCGGCGGCATCATGGCTGCCGCCCACGAAGGGGCCGGCAGCGAGCACAGCCTGGGCTTCAACATCACTTTACCCTTCGAGCAACATGCCAACCCGACGGTGAACGGGACCGACAAACTTCTGCCGTTCCACTTTTTCTTCATCCGCAAGCTGTTCTTCGTCAAGGAGGCCGATGGCCTGGTGTTGTGCCCTGGCGGCTTTGGCACGCTGGATGAAGCGCTTGAGGTACTGACCCTGATACAGACCGGCAAAAGCCCACTTGTGCCAGTGGTGCTACTGGATTCGCCGGGCGGCAGCTTCTGGCACGACTGCCTGGACTTCATCAGCCGCCAACTCGAAGAGAACCGCTACATCCTGCCCAGCGACCTGAAGCTGGTGCGGCTGGTACACAGTGCCGACGAGGCCGTGGAGGAAATCAACCAGTTCTACAGCAACTACCACTCCAGCCGCTGGTTGAAGAGCCAGTTCGTGATCCGCATGCATCACCCGCTCAGCGAAGCGGCGCTGTATGACATTCAGGAAGGTTTTGCCGACTTGCGCCTGAGTGGCAAATATCACCAGCAAGCGGATAGCAGCGCCGAACACGAAGTAGGCGATTACAGCCACCTGACACGCCTGTCATTCGCCTTCACTGGCCGGGACCAGGGGCGCTTGCGTGAGCTGGTGGATTTCATCAACCTGCCGGAGAACTGGGCAAAGCCAGAGCCCATGCATACCACGCAGAGGGCCAGGCAGGCGCTGAAAGTGAGTTGATGCTTTTTTGTAACAGTTCGCGTGATGCCTGCTGGGGCAACCTTGTGCTGCGCCTACACCTGATCGGTGGCCGGGCGCAGACCGCCCAAACCGATTATTCGCGACGTGCACGTCTCACTGTAGTTTCAAGCGTCAATAATCGTCGAGATCACGCCCGCTGAGCAGACGGCCGATCATGTCCATGGGGAACCCACGGTAAGCCAGGAACCGGGTCTGCTGGGCACGGGTGCGCGGATCTTGCGGGCGCTGCCCGGCAAACTTGCGCTGCCACACGTCTCGCATACGCTCGATCCAATTCACCTCGCTTTCACGCAGGGCCTGGTCGATGTCTGCACGCGCCAAACCACGCTGGCATAGCTCTTCGCGAATACGCGCAGGGCCATAGCCAGAACCGGAACGATAACGGATGAAACTCTCAAGGTAGCGGGCTTCACTAAGCAGCCCTTCTTCGGTGAGCCGATCGAGCTCAGGCTCGATCAACTCGTCCGAAGCGCCGCGCTGACGCAACTTGCGCGTCAGTTCGACTCGACCGTGCTCACGTCGTGCGAGCAGGTCCATGGCTGTCCGCCGGATGGCGACGGGGGTGTCGAGTACGGCAGACATATTCGGCTATCTACTGCGCAATCAATAACCGGCGTCAGCGTCGGCCATGTCATCGGCATCAGCTTCGGCAGCAGCTTTGCCGGCTTCAGCAGCAGCACCCGCTTTCAGCAACTTCTCACGAATCTGCTTCTCGATCTCGGCACCAATAGCCGGGTTCTCAGCCAGGTACTTGGCAGCGTTGGCTTTGCCTTGGCCGATCTTGTTGCCCTGGTAGGCGTACCAGGCACCAGACTTCTCGACCAAGCCCTGAGATACCCCCAGATCAATGATCTCGCCGTTACGGTAGATACCTTTCCCGTAAAGAATCTGGAACTCAGCCTGACGGAACGGAGGCGAGACCTTGTTCTTGACGATCTTGACGCGGGTTTCGCTGCCGACCACCTCGTCGCCTTCCTTGACCGCGCCGGTACGGCGGATGTCCAGACGGACCGAAGCGTAGAACTTCAGGGCATTACCACCGGTAGTGGTTTCCGGGCTGCCGAACATCACACCGATCTTCATACGGATCTGGTTGATGAAGATGACCAGGCAGTTGGCGTTCTTGATGTTACCGGTAATCTTGCGCAGCGCCTGGGACATCAGGCGGGCCTGCAGGCCCACATGCATGTCACCCATCTCGCCTTCGATTTCGGCCTTCGGCACCAGTGCGGCCACGGAGTCGACAATGATCACGTCGACCGCATTGGAGCGCACCAGCATGTCGGTGATTTCAAGGGCCTGCTCACCGGTGTCCGGTTGCGAAACCAGCAGGTCATCGACGTTGACGCCCAGCTTGCCGGCGTACTCAGGGTCAAGGGCATGTTCGGCGTCGACGAAGGCGCAGGTGGCACCGTTCTTCTGCGCTTCAGCGATGACAGACAGGGTCAGCGTAGTCTTACCCGACGATTCCGGGCCGTAGATCTCGACGATACGGCCTTTTGGCAGACCGCCGATGCCGAGGGCGATGTCCAGGCCCAGCGAGCCGGTGGAGATGGCCGGAATGCCTTGACGCTCATGGTCACCCATGCGCATGACCGCGCCTTTACCGAATTGGCGTTCGATCTGACCCAGGGCCGCAGCCAAGGCGCGCTTCTTGTTGTCGTCCATTGAAATCCTCACGTGTTCGACTTGGCCCTGACGGCCGGAATACCTGTATAAGTAGCCAGTATTATTCCACAGGCAGACGCCCGCGCAAACCCCTGTCGTCGATTTACTCGGCACCAAGCTGTAACAAGCCGTCTAACGCGGCGATCACCGTCTGTCGGCGCACCGCCTCGCGGTCACCGTCGAACTGCCGGCGTTCGCTGAACACCCGGCCGCCGTCACCCCAGGCCAGCCACACGGTGCCCACCGGTTTGGCTGGCGAGCCGCCGTCCGGCCCGGCCACACCACTCACCGCCACGGCGAAGCGTGCGCCACTGGCGGCCTGAGCCCCACGGACCATGGCTTCGACCACTTCCTGGCTGACTGCCCCCACCTGCCCGAACAACGCTTCAGGCACCCCCAGCTGGCGGGTTTTCTGGGCATTGGAATAGGTGACGTAACCGGCCTCGAACCAGGCCGAGCTGCCAGGTATGCGGGTGATGGCTTCGGCAATGCCACCACCGGTGCACGATTCGGCGGTAGTCACCTGTGCATTGAAACGGCGCAGGTGCTCACCCAGGCGGGTGGCGAGCGTGGTGATCGGGTCCATGTAGGGTGCTCCTGGTAGGCTGCCCTCTACCCTATCATTCCGGGGAGGGTGGACGGCACCCGATCTCACTGACGATAGACCACTCATGGCATGCATCAGAGCATCAGCGCAATTTTAAAGTACCCGCCGCCGCTCACTGATATTCAGCCAAATCCCGCAGCGGCTGGCCACAGCGCCCACAGACTCTACGTGAGATAACGATTTCTCCGACAAAAATGCGCTCGACCTCTATGGACCGGTGCCGGAACAGCCTACACACGATACGCCTGAACAAAATGACTACCTCAGAAGTTCAGCCGAAGCATGGTGCGCCAGATGTTTTTCAGAGGTGAGCGGCGGTGCTTCGCCCAGTTACGTTCCCACCATTCATCCTCATTGCGCACTACCTGCTCCAGGTCACTGCCTGCAACGGCGGCAGCATGCTGGCGGAACATCATGGGGAACACGCAATGCTGGCGGATCTTGTGTTTGACCAACACATCCACAGGCGTGCCATCATAGGGCGTCTCTGCCAGAATCCTGCAGCCCTCGCGGGACAGCACGTAAGCGTGCAGCGCAACAACCCGGCCCCTGGCGATGAACGGGAACCAAGTCAGCCAGGTTCGCCCCATCGAATAGCCCAGGTGCAGGGCCTCGAATCGCCGGGTCTGCATGAACCGGTTTACCCAGCGCACCTGCCAAGCCTTGAATTCATAGGCCTTGGCATCATCTTCAAAAATCAGAATCCTGTCGTGGCCATTGTCGAGCGCATGGCGGGCCAGTTGTTGATGCGACTCGTAGCACCCTCGCCTGGGGTCGCTGTTTTTTTCAACGACATGAAAGACCACTTGATTGTCGAGTTGCCGGCCGATGGTTTCGCGGAACAGGGCACGCCGGTCACTCCGCGTTTCGAGGGAAATACAAAATACCGCATCGACGTCAAAACGAATTCCGCTCACTGCTCTAATCAACCTTGCAATAGATGTTTACCGGGCCAGGTACCACCGCAGGTGAATGAGGCAGGCCACCCCTGATGATCAAGTTGCGCAATTCTCCACAGGGGGCACATGGTGTCAATAAGCCTTCATCGCGGTTGCCCGGTACTGCCTGCCCGGTACCCGTGGTAACCTATGCGACTTTAAAATCCGGTGGGTCTCGGCGTCGCAAACGCAACACAGAACGCCTCAAATTTGCCCCACAATGTTGAGACCTACTTTCTAAGCCATTGATGAATAAAGCAATCTCAGATCTTTCCGCACACACCCCGATGATGCAGCAGTACTGGAAGCTGAAGAACCAGCACCCGGACCAGCTGATGTTCTACCGCATGGGCGACTTCTACGAAATCTTCTATGAAGATGCGAAAAAGGCCGCGAAACTGCTGGATATCACCCTGACCGCCCGCGGTCAGTCGGCCGGCCAGTCCATCCCCATGTGCGGGATTCCGTTCCATTCGCTGGAGGGCTACCTGGCCAAGCTGGTCAAGCTCGGCGAGTCGGTGGTGATCTGTGAGCAGGTCGGCGACCCAGCCACCAGCAAGGGCCCGGTGGAGCGCCAGGTGGTGCGCATCATCACCCCCGGCACGGTCAGTGACGAGGCACTGCTCGACGAGCGCCGCGACAACCTGATTGCCGCACTGCTCGGTGACGAGCGCCTGTTCGGCCTGGCGGTACTGGACATCACCAGCGGCAATTTCAGCGTGCAGGAGATCAAGGGCTGGGAAAACCTGCTGGCCGAACTCGAGCGCCTGAACCCGGTCGAGCTGTTGATCCCCGATGACTGGCCACGGGACCTGCCTGCGGAGAAACGCCCTGGCGCCCGCCGCCGCGCACCGTGGGACTTCGACCGCGACTCGGCACGCAAGGCACTGTGCCAGCAGTTCGCGACCAAGGACCTCAAGGGCTTCGGCTGCGACAAGCTGACCCTGGCCATCGGTGCCGCCGGCTGCCTGCTGACCTACGCCAAGGAAACCCAGCGCACCGCCCTGCCGCACCTGCGCAGCCTGCGCCACGAGCGCCTGGACGATACGGTCATCCTCGATGGTGCCAGCCGACGAAACCTTGAGCTGGACATCAACCTGGCCGGCGGGCGCGACAACACCCTGCAATCGGTGATCGACCGCTGCCAGACTGCCATGGCCAGCCGCCTGCTGAGCCGCTGGCTGAACCGCCCGCTGCGTGACCTCAAGGTGCTGCAAGCACGCCAGGACTCGATCCGCTGCCTGCTCGACAGCTACCGCTTCGAAAAACTGCAGCCGCAGTTGAAGGAAATTGGCGATATCGAGCGGATCCTCGCCCGTATTGGCCTGCGCAATGCCCGCCCGCGCGACCTGGCACGCCTGCGCGATGCGCTGGGCGCGTTGCCAGAGCTGCAGAACGCCATGACCGAGCTCGAAGCGCCGCACCTGGCGCGTCTGGCGGCCATTACCGGCACCTATCCAGAACTGGCCAGCCTGCTGGAACGGGCGATCATCGATAACCCGCCGGCGGTGATCCGCGATGGCGGCGTACTGAAGGCCGGCTACGACAACGAACTGGACGAGCTGCTGGCAATCAGCGAGAACGCCGGCCAGTTCCTGATCGACCTGGAAGCCCGGGAAAAAGCTCGCACCGGCCTGGCCAACCTCAAGGTCGGCTACAACCGTGTACACGGCTACTTCATCGAACTGCCGACCAAGCAGGCCGAGCAGGCCCCGGGCGACTACATCCGCCGTCAGACACTCAAAGGCGCCGAGCGCTTCATCACCCCAGAGCTGAAGGCGTTCGAGGACAAGGCATTGTCGGCCAAGAGCCGCGCCCTGGCCCGCGAAAAGATGCTCTACGACGCCCTGCTGGAAACCTTGATCAGCCACCTGGCACCGCTGCAGGACAGCGCTGCCGCCCTGGCTGAACTGGATGTGCTCAGCAACCTGGCCGAACGCGCACTGAACCTCGACCTTAACTGCCCGCGCTTCGTCGACGAGCCTTGCCTGCGCATCGAGCAGGGCCGCCATCCGGTGGTGGAGCAGGTACTGACCACGCCGTTCGTGGCCAACGACCTGGGCCTGGACAACAACACGCGCATGCTGATCATCACCGGCCCGAACATGGGCGGTAAGTCCACCTACATGCGCCAGACCGCCCTGATCGTGCTGCTGGCGCACATCGGCAGCTTCGTCCCTGCGGCGAGTTGCGAGCTGTCGCTGGTCGACCGCATCTTCACGCGCATCGGCTCCAGCGATGACCTGGCAGGCGGGCGCTCGACCTTCATGGTCGAGATGAGCGAAACCGCCAACATCCTGCACAATGCCACCGACCGCAGCCTGGTGCTGATGGACGAAGTGGGCCGCGGCACCAGTACCTTCGACGGCCTGTCGCTGGCCTGGGCCGCCGCCGAGCGCCTGGCCCAACTGCGTGCCTACACACTGTTCGCCACGCACTACTTCGAACTGACCGTGCTGCCGGAGAGCGAGCCGCTGGTGGCCAACGTGCACCTGAACGCCACCGAGCACAACGAACGCATCGTGTTCCTGCACCATGTACTGCCCGGCCCTGCCAGCCAGAGCTACGGCCTGGCCGTGGCGCAACTGGCCGGTGTGCCGACGGTGGTCATCCAGCGAGCCCGCGAACACCTGGGGCGCCTGGAAACCACCAGCCTGCCGCACGAGCAGCCTGCGGCCGCAAAAGCCAAGGATGCGCCTCAGGTACCGCACCAGAGCGACCTGTTCGCCAGCCTGCCACACCCAGCCATCGAGAAGCTGGGCAAGCTGCAACTGGACGACATGACCCCGCGTCAAGCTATCGAAATGCTATATCAACTAAAGAACCTGTTATAACGGCGCCCACTACAAGCTGATAGAATCCGCCGCGGTTTGCTGGTGCTGCAGGTTATTAGCCTGGCCTGCAGCCACATCGCCGTAAACCGCGCGGCCCTGAGAGGAAGGGCCGCCGCCGTCGCCTGAGGAGAGAATTAGAAATGACCTTCGTCGTCACCGACAACTGCATCAAATGCAAATACACCGACTGCGTGGAAGTCTGTCCGGTGGACTGCTTCTACGAAGGCCCGAACTTCCTGGTCATCCACCCGGACGAGTGCATCGACTGCGCCCTGTGCGAGCCGGAGTGCCCAGCGCAAGCCATCTTCTCGGAAGACGAAGTGCCTGCTGGCATGGAGAACTTCATCGAGCTGAACGCGGAGCTAGCGGAAATCTGGCCGAACATCACCGAACGTAAGGATGCCCTGCCAGACGCTGAAGAGTGGGACGGCAAGACCGGCAAGATTGCCGACCTGGAGCGCTGATAGCGCCCAGATGCGAAAAAGGCCCCAAGGGGCCTTTTTTGTTTTTCTGCGGGCAAAAAAAGGGGCGGTTTGACCCGCCCACATTTTTTCCGTAGTCCCTGCTTGTCCCAAACATCATCCTGATGAAATCGCTTCTTGCGATGTCCCTGGCCTTCATCCTGAAAGCCTGCGCATGTCCCTGTGCACAGTTCGAATACTAGCGGGTTGAGTCGGGCGGGCAAGCGCCAGACCTCACAGGGTATTTCCGAAGACACATTTGGTCAGCGGCGAATAAATCATGATTTTCAATGACTTGTAAAAAACCAGCGCCAGGAAACGACAATGGTCTACTGAGACGTGCGTAGATAGCTTACAAAACGAGTAAGAAAAGGCTTACAGGCAATGTTACCGGGGTAGCGCAGTACATATTAGATATCTGTTCTGCCCTGAAGTGCCCCCCGACGTTCTCAAACTTTTCGCCCCACACACAAAAACGCCCCGAGGTCATCGGGGCGTTTTGAGTGACAGACCTTCGTTATTGGAACAGCGACTCACTGGACAGGCCATTCTTCTCAAGGATCTCGCGCAAACGCTTGAGCCCCTCTACCTGAATCTGCCGCACCCGCTCCCGGGTCAGGCCAATCTCCAGGCCAACATCTTCAAGGGTACTGCTTTCATGCCCACGCAGGCCAAAGCGACGCACCACCACCTCGCGTTGCTTGTCGGTCAGCTCACCCAGCCACTGATCAATGCTCTGCGACAGGTCGTCATCCTGCAGCAATTCGCACGGATCAGTCGGGCGGTCGTCGGTCAACGTATCAAGCAGGGTCTTGTCCGAGTCCGGGCCAAGCGAAACATCCACAGACGACACCCGCTCATTCAGGCCCAGCATGCGCTTGACCTCGGTAACCGGCTTCTCCAGCAGCGTGGCGATTTCTTCTGGTGAGGGTTCGTGGTCGAGTTTCTGGGTCAGTTCGCGCGCGGCACGCAGATAGACGTTCAGCTCCTTGACGACGTGGATCGGCAGGCGAATGGTGCGAGTCTGGTTCATGATCGCCCGTTCGATGGTCTGGCGAATCCACCAGGTCGCATAGGTCGAAAAACGGAAACCACGCTCCGGGTCGAACTTCTCGACCGCACGGATCAACCCCAGGTTGCCCTCCTCGATCAGGTCGAGCAGCGACAGGCCACGGTTCACGTAACGACGGGCAATTTTGACAACCAGGCGCAGGTTGCTTTCGATCATGCGCTTGCGGCCGGCAGGGTCACCCTTTTGCGACAAGCGCGCAAAATGCACTTCTTCTTCCGGCGAAAGCAGCGGCGAGAAACCAATCTCGTTGAGATACAGCTGGGTGGCATCGAGCGCCCTGCTGTAATCGATGTACTTGTGTTGCTTGAGCGAAGAGCCCGACTTGGCCCTCGTCCGAACCGAAGATACAGCAGGTTCGTCTGACACCACATCCGTTTCCAAAACGATGCCCGTCTCCATCAGGAGGACGTCATCATCGATGTCAAACTCCGGCACTTCTTTACTGAGAGCCATTGTTATAATCCTTTGCTGAGTTCGAACTCAGACTCGAGCGGCACCTTTATCCCTGGCAGCGCTTGAGCCTGTCCCCTCTACATCACAGGAACAGGCTGGGTACAACGATCAACGACGTGGCAGGAACTGGAGCGGATCGACGGGTTTGCCCTGGCGGCGAATCTCGAAATGCAGCTTCACCCGATCTGTGCCCGTAGACCCCATTTCAGCAATCGACTGCCCTGCCTTGACCTGCTGCCCCTCCCGAACCAACAGCCTGCGGTTGTGACCGTAGGCACTGACGTAGGTGTCGCTGTGCTTGATGATGATCAGCTCGCCGTAGCCCCTCAAACCACTCCCGGCGTAGACCACTGCACCATCAGACGCAGCAAAAACAGGCTGTCCCAAATCACCGGCGATATCAATGCCTTTATTCAAACTACCGTTTGAAGCAAATTTTCCAATCAGCACGCCATTGGCAGGCCAGGCCCAGCCACCCACCGCACGCTCCGCAGCCGGCACGCTGGCAACCACGGGCGCGCTGCCCGAAGAGGCCGGCGCGACTGGTTTGCGGGTGCTGGCGGGCGCCGTGGCAGTGCTGCCCACAGGCCGCCGCGTGACCGTGGTGCGGCTTGACGAGGACGGGCTGGATACCACCGTGGTGCGGCTGCTGGAACCGCTGCTGAAACGGATCGCCTGCCCCGGGCGGATGGTATAGGGCGCCAGGATGCCGTTGCGTGCAGCCAGCTCCTTGTAGTCCCAACCATAGCGGAAGGCGATGGAGAACAGGGTGTCGCCTGGCTTGACGATGTATTGCCCGGAAGTCACCGCCGGGCGTTTGGGCACGGTGTTGTTGCGGTCGACCACCCGCGCGTTGTTGCTGCTGGTGCTTGAGCAACCCACCAGAAGCGCGCCCATGGCCAATGCAATCACCAGAAGCTTGAAACCCGACCCGTCCTTGCGCTGCCGAATGACTGTGTGACCCACCCGCGCTCCCCTCATGGTGCCGAAAATCTATATGAAGACAAGAAATGCAATATTGTTGCAATTATAACCAAGCCAGCCGGTATTGGCAGACGGGTACGAAAGACGGGCGAAAACCCCCGGCACACGCTGTGCGTTAGCGCTTCGCACCGCCTGATAGACAGGGCGAAGCGACAAGAATTCGCCGGCGGCACAAAAATACACCGCGCCTCATGCCTGCACAGCTCAGATCAACAGACCTCAGGCCAGGGGACCATTGAGCAGTGGCACGAAACGCACAGCCCCCAGTACGCGACGGGAGAATCCATGCTCCTCACGCACGATCAGCATCAGTTGCTGCACTTCGCCGGCAGGCCCTACCGGGATGACCATGCGCCCACCGGGTGCCAACTGGTCGAGCAGTGCCTGTGGCACTTCCGGCGCCACGGCGGTGACGATGATGCCATTGTAAGGCGCGAGCGCCGGCCACCCCTCACAACCATCACCCCAGCGGAATACCACGTTGCGCAGGTTCAGCTCCACCAGGCGCTCTTTGGCCCGGTCCTGCAGTACCTTGATGCGCTCTACCGAGAACACCCGCTCGACCAGCTGGGCCAGGATCGCCGTCTGGTAGCCCGAGCCGGTGCCAATCTCCAGCACCTTGTCCAGCGGCCCGGCCTCGAGCAACAGCTCGCTCATGTGCGCAACCATGAACGGCTGTGAAATGGTCTGGTTGTGGCCGATCGGCAGCGCTGTGTCTTCGTAAGCCCGATGCGCCAGCGCCTCGTCAACGAACAGGTGGCGCGGCGTACGACGGATTACGTCGAGCACCTGGGTGTTCGAAACACCCTCCTCGCACAAGCGCTGGATCAGCCGCTCCCGGGTACGCTGAGAGGTCATGCCGATGCCACGCCGCAGCATATCGTCCTCACGCATCAGAGCAGGCCCTCCAGCCAACCATCGAGCTGCTCGAAGGCATCATTGAAGGTGCGATCGAGTTGCAGCGGGGTAATTGATACGTAGCCTTGCATCACCGCGTGGAAGTCGGTGCCCGGGCCGCCGTCCTCGGCATCACCGGCCACAGCAATCCAGTAGCCTTCCTTGCCACGCGGGTTGACCACCTTGGTTGGCGCCGCCGCACGTGCCCGGTGACCGAGACGGGTGAGCTGGATGCCACGGATGTGCTCCAGCGGCAAGTTGGGGATGTTGACGTTGAGTACGGTGCGTGGCGGCAACGCCAGGCGCGACTGTGCCTCGACCAGACGGCGGGCGATATAGGCCGCGGTCGGCAGGTTGTCCGGCAGGCGCGACAACAGTGAGAACGCCAGCGAGGTACCGCCGAGGAAGCGGCCTTCCAGCGCCGCAGCGACCGTTCCCGAATACAGCACGTCGTCGCCCAGGTTGGCACCGAGGTTGATCCCCGACACGACCATGTCCGGCGTCTGCGGCAACAGCCCATTGAGCCCCAGGTGCACGCAGTCGGTCGGCGTGCCATTGAGGCTGATGAAGCCATTGGCCAGGGTCTGCGGGTGCAGTGGCCGGTCCAGCGTCAGCGAACTGCCGGCGCCGCTCTTGTCTTGATCCGGGGCGATCACTGCGCACTCGGCATAATCCACCAGCGCAGCGTGCAGCGCGGCGATGCCAGGTGCGGTAACACCGTCGTCATTCGAAATCAGAATACGCATGGGCTGTCCGTCTGCCCTGCCGACACCAGATCCACGACTTCACGCACCACCACGGTGGCGAAGCATCCGGCCGGCAGGACGAATTCCAGTTGCAGGATATCAGGCTCGGGATAATGCCACGTCAGGCCGCCAATAGGGAGCCGCAGAATTCGTCGTTCGTGATCCATGCCCGCCTGGGCCAACCACTGGCAAAGTGCCGGCTGGCGTGCGCCGATAGCGTTTTCCAGCTGGGCAGGCACAGCGCCCGCAGGTGAAGCGCCCTCCCCCCACATCGGCCCGGTCGGGTGCAGGTCGAGAATCGCCAGGCGCGGGTCGGCACATTCCGCCTCACCCGCCGGGAAGAAACTGCGGCTGTCGGTGAACGCCAGCAGGTCCCCGACCTGGGCTCGGGCCCAGCTACCGTCAGCGACACGCGCAGCCAGCAACTGATTGAACAGATAGCTGCGCCCGGCCGAAAGCAGCCGCGAACGCACGTTGCGCTGCTCAGGCAAAGCCTTGCGCGCGGCCCAATCGAGGGCGTCATGAACGTTGCCACCGCCGTGCCCGAAACGCTGGGTGCCGAAATAGTTGGGCACACCGTGCTGTCTGAGCTGTTCCAGGCGCGCATCCACCGCCTGGTGATCGGCAGCCAGGGCCGTCAGGCGCAAGGTGAACCCGTTGGCCGAATGCGCGCCACGCTGCAGTTTGCGCTGATGGCGCACCTGCTTGAGCACACGCAGGCTGGCATCCTCGGCACGCGACAGATCCGGGTCGGCCTTGCCCGGCAGGTGCAGGCTGAACCACTGGCGGGTCAGCGCCTGGCGGTCCTTGAGGCCGGCGTAGCTGATGCTGCGCACCGGTACGCCAGCGGCGCGGGCGAGGCGTCGGGCGGCTTCTTCGGTGTTCAGATCACGCTTTTCGACCCACAGCCACAGGTGCTCGCCTTGGCCCGATAGCGGGATATCCAGGACTTCGTCAACCTGAAAGTCTTCGGCAACCGCTTTGAGGACGGCGGTACCCAGTGCTTCACCCGATGCGCGAGGGCCCAGCAGTTCCAGTTCGGTCATGCTGGCAGCAACAGGGCGACCGAATGCACGGCAATGCCCTCCTCGCGGCCGGTAAAGCCCAGCTTCTCTGTGGTGGTGGCCTTGACATTGACCTGGTCGAGTTCGACCTGCAGGTCTTCGGCGATCAGCTGGCGCATGGTTTCGATGTGTGGGGCCATTTTCGGTGCCTGAGCGACGATGGTGGCGTCAACGTTGCCGACCTTCCAGCCTTTGGCCTTGACGATACCGACCACATGGCGCAGCAGCGCGCGGCTGTCAGCACCCTTGAACTGTGGGTCGGTGTCGGGGAAATGCTTGCCGATGTCGCCCAGCGCCGCAGCGCCAAGCAAGGCATCACTCAGGGCGTGCAGCAGCACGTCACCGTCGGAATGGGCCAGCAGGCCGTATTTGTGGGGGATACGCACCCCGCCCAGGGTAATGAAATCACCGTCGCAGAAACGGTGCACATCGTAGCCGTGGCCAATACGCATAAAAAAACGCCCTGAATGAGTCAGGGCGTGATTCTACCTGCTTTTGAGGCAGTGGGGCGTGAGGTGATTGACGCGGCATTGTCGGCGCCTGGGAGATCGGCGCCGCCCGCGCGGCGCCCGATCTCCCAGGCACCGAAAAAGCTACGCCTTACACCCGCCCCAGTGCCACCGCATGATGACGCAGGTGCTCCTCGATGAAGCTGGCAATGAAGTAATAGCTATGGTCATAGCCCGGCTGCATACGCAGGGTCATTTCATGGCCACCTTTGCGTGCCGCCTGCTCCAACGCTTCAGGCTTGAGCTGCTTCTCGAGGAAATCGTCACGGTCGCCCTGATCCACCAGCAACGGCGGGCATTGGCCAGCAGGGGTTTCGGCCAGCAGCACGCTGGCATCCCACTCACGCCAGCGCCCACGGTCTTCACCCAGGTAGCGGCTGAAGGCCTTCTCGCCCCACGGACAATCCATCGGATTGCTGATCGGCGAGAATGCCGACACCGACCGGTAGCGCCCCGGGTTGCGCAAGGCGCACACCAGCGCGCCGTGCCCACCCATGGAGTGGCCGCTGATGCTACGCTCGCCCGACGCCGGGAAGTGCGCCTCGATCAGGGCTGGCAACTCCTCCACCACATAGTCGTGCATGCGGTAGTGCTGGGCCCAGGGTTGCTGGGTGGCGTTGAGATAGAAGCCAGCGCCCAGGCCGAAGTCCCAGGCGCCGTCCGGGTCGCCCGGCACCTGCTCGCCACGCGGGCTGGTATCGGGGGCAACGATGATCAGCCCCAGCTCGGCGGCCAGACGCTGGGCGCCGGCCTTCTGCATGAAGTTCTCGTCGGTGCAGGTGAGGCCGCTGAGCCAGTACAGCACCGGCAGCTTTTCGCCCTGCTCGGCTTGCGGCGGCAGGTACACAGCAAACACCATGTCGCAACCCAGCACCTTGGAGTGATGCCGGTAACGCTTGTGCCAGCCGCCGAAGCTCTTCTGGCAGGAGATGTTATCCAGGCTCATGGCAGACCTCAGAAGTGGATCACGCTACGGATGCTCTTGCCTTCATGCATCAGGTCGAAGGCCTTGTTGATGTCTTCCAGACCCATCGTGTGGGTGATGAAGGTGTCCAGCGGGATCTCGCCTTTCTCGGACATTTCCACGTAGCTTGGCAGCTCGCTGCGGCCGCGCACGCCACCGAACGCCGAACCACGCCACACGCGACCGGTCACCAGCTGGAACGGACGCGTGGAAATTTCCTGGCCGGCACCGGCCACACCGATGATCACCGACTCACCCCAACCCTTGTGGCAGCATTCCAGAGCGGCGCGCATCAGTTGGACGTTGCCGATGCACTCGAAGGAGAAGTCCACGCCACCATCGGTGAGGTCGACGATCACTTCCTGGATAGGGCGATCGTAGTCTTTCGGGTTGACGCAATCGGTGGCACCCAGTTGGCGGGCGATTTCGAACTTGGCCGGGTTGATGTCGATGGCGATGATGCGTGAGGCCTTGGCCTTGACCGCACCGATCACGGCCGACAGACCGATGCCCCCCAGGCCGAAGATGGCCACGGTATCACCCGGCTTGACCTTGGCAGTGTTGAGTACCGCGCCGATACCGGTGGTGACGCCGCAGCCCAGCAGGCAGACCTTTTCCAGTGGTGCTTCTTTCTGGATCTTGGCCACGGAAATTTCCGGCAGCACGGTGTACTCGGAGAAGGTCGAGGTCCCCATGTAGTGGAACAACTCCTGGCCCTTGTACGAGAAGCGCGTGGTGCCGTCCGGCATCAGGCCCTTGCCCTGGGTGGCGCGGATGGCCTGGCACAGGTTGGTCTTGCCCGAGAGGCAGAACTTGCACTTGCCGCATTCCGGGGTGTACAGCGGGATGACGTGGTCGCCCACGGCGACCGAGGTGACCCCCTCGCCTACCGCTTCGACAATTGCACCACCTTCGTGGCCGAGGATCGATGGGAAGATACCTTCCGGGTCAGCACCGGACAGGGTATAGGCATCGGTGTGGCAGACACCGCTGGCGACCACGCGCAGCAGCACTTCACCGGCCTTTGGCATGGCCACGTCGACTTCGACGATTTCCAGGGGTTTCTTGGCTTCGAAGGCTACGGCAGCACGGGACTTGATCATCAAAGGTCTCCAGACAGTGGGTCGATTCAGTCTCGCAGTGTAATTCAGCGCCTTTTGATGAATAATCAGGCCAAAGACAAAACATTATTGCCATACAGGGATAATCAATGAGCAGCCGATGGGAAGGCATCGACGAATTTGTCGCCGTGGCCGAATCGGGCCAGTTCACTGCCGCCGCCGAACGCCTGGGGGTTTCCTCATCGCACATCAGCCGGCAGATCGCCCGGCTGGAGGAACGCCTGCAAACGCGCTTGCTGTACCGCAGTACCCGCCGGGTAACCCTGAGCGAGGCCGGGCAGACCTTCCTGCAGCATTGCCAGCGCTTGCAGGATGGCCGTGAGGAAGCGTTGCGCGCCATGGGCGACCTGGCCAGCGAACCCAAGGGCTTGCTGCGCATGACCTGCGCTGTGGCCTACGGCGAGCGCTTCATCGTGCCGCTGGTGACACGATTCATGGCGCTGTACCCGCAGCTGCGCGTGGATGTGGAGCTGAGCAACCACACCCTCGACCTGCTGCATGAAGGCATGGACCTGGCCATCCGCCTGGGCCGCCTGGCCGACTCTCGGTTGGTGGCCACCCGTCTGGCGCCGAGGCGCATGTACCTGTGCGCCTCGCCGGCCTATCTTGAGCGCTATGGCCGGCCACACAGCCTGTCCGAGCTGGCGCGGCACAATTGCCTGGTGGGGAGTTCGGACTTGTGGGCACTACAGCAGGATGGCCGTGAGATCAGCCAGCGGGTACAGGGTAACTGGCGCTGCAACAGTGGCCAGGCAGTGCTGGATGCGGCGTTACAAGGGATAGGGTTGTGCCAGTTGCCGGATTACTACGTACTGGAACACCTCAATAGCGGCGCGCTGGTGTCGCTGCTTGAGGCGCACCAGCCGCCGAATACCGCGGTTTGGGCGCTGTATCCGCAGCAGAGGCACCTGTCGCCGAAGGTGCGGCGGCTGGTGGATTACCTGAAGGAGGGGTTGGCAGGGTTGCCGGAATACCGGTTCGGCTGACGGGATGTACTGCATGTACTGGCCTCTTCGGGTGAACCCGCGAAAAGGCCAGTACAGGAGAACGCTCAGCGTTTACCCGCCCAGCGCTGGCGCAACCATTCGAGATCTTCGGGCCGGGTCACCTTTATGTTGTCACTGCGCCCTTCCACGAGCCGCGGCGCCTGACCGGACCATTCGATGGCAGAAGCCTCGTCGGTCACCACCACATCCGACACCAGGCATTCGGCCAGCGCCCGGTGCAACGCTCCAAGGCGGAACATCTGTGGTGTGTACGCCTGCCAGATCGTGCTGCGGTCCACAGTAGCACTCACCCGGCCATTACTGTCGGCGCGCTTGAGGGTATCGCGCGCCGGCACCGCCAGCAGACCACCCACCGGATCGTCCGCCAGCTCCGACAACAGCTTGTCCAGGTCGCTGCGTGCCAGGTTCGGCCGCGCGGCATCGTGCACCAGTACCCAGTCGCTGTCAGCCGCCCCTTGGGCATGCAGCATCAGCAAGGCGTTAAGCACCGAGTCAGCTCGCTCACGGCCACCTGCCGCGCGCTGGATGCGTGGGTCGCTGGCATAGCGCAGGCCAGGCCAGTACGGGTCGTCTTCGGCAATGCTGACCACCACGCCTTTAAGCGCCGGATGGCCAAGAAAACAATCGAGGCTGTGCTCGAGTAGCGTCTGCCCAGCCAGCTCCAGGTATTGCTTGGGGCGGTCGGCAGCCATGCGGGCACCTACACCCGCCGCAGGAATCACGGCCCAGAAGGCCGGCAAGGTATCGATCATTTCTGTGGCAACTGGAAGAGGGTTTCGCCCTCTTTTACCATCCCCAATTCATGGCGGGCTCGTTCTTCAACGGTCTCCATGCCTTTTTTCAGCTCTAGCACTTCAGCATCGAGCACGCGATTACGCTCGAGCAAGCGCTCGTTTTCGGCATGCTGATCGGCAATCTGCTGCTTCAGTTCGGTTACTTGCGCCAGGCTGCCGCTACCCACCCACAGGCGGTACTGCAGGCCACCCAACAGCAAGAGCAGAACGAGGAACAACCAATAGGGACTGCGCATCACGTTATCCAGGTTAAAAAGGCTGCCGCGTTTTACTTCGGGGCCTCGAATAGCACGAAGCCTGGCCGAGGCCAGGCTTCGTCGACAGAAACCCGTTGGTACGTAGGAAAGTTCAGTACGAACGTTCCTACAACTTCGGCTGCTGCCTTTTTACCATCTCTTGCTTAGCCGCGAAACTCGGCACGACCGCGGTAAACCGCTTTGGCGCCCAGTTGCTCTTCGATGCGCAGCAGCTGGTTGTACTTGGAAACGCGGTCGGAACGGCACAGCGAACCCGTCTTGATCTGGCCAGCAGCAGTACCCACAGCCAGGTCGGCGATGGTCGAGTCCTCGGTTTCACCGGAACGGTGCGAGATCACTGCAGTGTAACCGGCAGCTTTGGCCATCTGGATGGCTTCCAGGGTTTCGGTCAGCGAGCCGATCTGGTTGAACTTGATCAGGATCGAGTTACCAATGCCCTTCTCGATGCCTTCCTTGAGGATCTTGGTGTTCGTCACGAACAGGTCGTCACCGACCAGCTGGACTTTTTCACCGATCTTGTCAGTGAGGATTTTCCAGCCAGCCCAGTCGGACTCGTCCAGGCCGTCTTCGATCGAAATGATCGGGAAACGCTCGGTCAGGCCTTTCAGGTAGTCGGCGAAGCCTTCGGCGTCGAACGACTTGCCTTCACCGGACAGGTTGTACTTGCCGTCTTCGTAGAATTCGGAAGCCGCGCAGTCCAGAGCCAGGGTCACGTCGGTGCCCAGCTTGTAGCCGGCTTTTTCGACAGCTTCGGCGATGGCGCCCAAGGCGTCTTCGTTGGATGCCAGGTTAGGGGCGAAACCACCTTCATCACCTACGGCGGTGTTCAGGCCACGGGCCTTCAGTACAGCCTTGAGGTGGTGGAAGATTTCGGTGCCCATGCGCAGGCCGTCAGAGAAGGTCTTGGCGCCAACCGGCTGAACCATGAACTCCTGGATGTCGACGTTGTTGTCGGCATGCTCGCCACCGTTGATGATGTTCATCATCGGAACCGGCATCGAGTACTCGCCTGGGGTGCCGTTCAGGTTGGCGATGTGCGCGTACAGCGGCAGGTCCTGGTCCTGGGCAGCTGCTTTGGCGGCAGCCAGGGAAACAGCCAGGATGGCGTTGGCGCCCAGCTTGGCCTTGTTCTCGGTACCGTCCAGTTCGATCATGGCGCGGTCCAGAGCCTTCTGGTCGGAAGGGTCCTTGCCCAGCAGCAGGTCACGGATCGGGCCGTTGATGTTGGCGACGGCCTTCAGCACGCCCTTGCCCATATAACGGCTCTTGTCGCCATCACGCAGCTCCAGCGCTTCGCGCGAGCCGGTGGAAGCACCGGACGGCGCGCAAGCGCTGCCGATGATGCCGTTGTCGAGCAGTACATCGGCTTCCACAGTGGGGTTGCCACGCGAATCGAGAACTTCACGACCTTTGATGTCGACGATTTTTGCCATTGTTGTAAGCACTCCAGAATTGACGAAAACAACGCAGCTTAGAGAATTCTTGCCGTTCACCTGGCTGAGATTGCGATTGGCAGGCCAAGTGAAGGGAGCCCCTGACCGGCGGGTCAGGGGTGGAACGGGCAGTACTTTACCCGAGAAATGAGCTTTACGCGGTTTCTACCGTCGGAAAACTTTTCACCAGGTCGTCCAGTTGCTTGAGCTGGGCCAGGAATGGCTCCAGTTTGTCCAGGCGCAGCGCGCACGGGCCATCGCACTTGGCGTTGTCCGGGTCGGGGTGCGCTTCGAGGAACAGCCCGGCCAGGCCCTGGCTCATGCCGGCCTTGGCCAGGTCGGTAACCTGGGCGCGGCGACCACCGGCAGAATCGGCGCGACCACCCGGCATCTGCAGGGCATGGGTCACGTCGAAGAACACCGGGTACTCGAACTGCTTCATGATACCGAAGCCGAGCATGTCCACTACCAGGTTGTTGTAGCCGAAGCTTGAACCACGCTCGCAGAGGATCAACTGGTCATTACCGGCCTCTTCGCACTTGGCCAGGATGTGTTTCATTTCCTGAGGTGCGAGGAACTGGGCCTTCTTGATGTTGATCACCGCACCGGTCTTGGCCATGGCCACCACCAGATCGGTCTGCCGCGACAGGAAGGCCGGCAGCTGGATGATGTCGCACACCTTGGCCACCGGCTCGGCCTGATACGGCTCGTGCACGTCGGTAATCACCGGCACATTGAAGGTGCGCTTGATCTCTTCGAAGATCTTCAGCCCTTCTTCCAGGCCAGGCCCACGGTAGGACGTTACCGACGAACGGTTGGCCTTGTCGAAGCTGGCCTTGAACACATACGGGATACCAAGCTTTTCGGTAACCCGCACGTACTCTTCGCAGACCTTCATTGCCAGGTCACGGGACTCCAGGACGTTCATGCCGCCGAACAGGACGAACGGCTTGTCGTTGGCGATCTCGATGTTACCGACGCGAATGATCTTCTGAGTCATTGATCAGGCCTTGTTCTTCTGAGCCAGGGCTGCCTTGACGAAACCACTGAACAGCGGGTGGCCGTCACGCGGGGTGGAGGTGAACTCCGGGTGGAACTGGCAGGCCACGAACCATGGGTGGTCCTTGGATTCAACCACTTCCACCAGCGCGCCGTCTTCGGAACGACCGGAAACCACCAGGCCAGCGTCCACCAGTTGTGGCAGCAGGTTGTTGTTCACTTCGTAGCGGTGACGGTGACGCTCGGTGATCACGTCCTTGCCGTAGCAGTCGTGCACTTTGGAGCCGGCAGCCAGCTGGCAGTCCTGTGCGCCCAGGCGCATGGTACCGCCCAGGTCGGAAGCCTCGTCGCGGGTCTCGACGGCACCGGTGGCATCGGCCCACTCGGTGATCAGGCCGACCACGGGGTGGCCGCTGTTACGGTCGAACTCGGTGGAGTTGGCGTCTTTCCAGCCCATCACGTTACGGGCGAACTCGATGACGGCCACCTGCATGCCCAGGCAGATACCCAGGTACGGCACCTTGTTCTCACGGGCATATTGCACCGCGGTAATCTTGCCTTCTACGCCACGCAGGCCGAAACCACCCGGAACCAGGATGGCATCAGCGCCTTCCAGCAGGCTGGTACCCTGGTTCTCGATGTCTTCCGAGTCGATGTAACGCAGGTTGACTTTGGTGCGGTTGGTGATGCCGGCGTGGCTCATCGCTTCGATCAGCGACTTGTACGCATCCAGCAGCTCCATGTACTTGCCGACCATGGCGATGGTCACTTCGTGCTCCGGGTTGAGCTTGGCATCGACCACCTTGTCCCACTCGGACAGGTCGGCGCCATTGCATTGCAGGCCGAAGCGCTCGACGACGAAGTCGTCCAGGCCCTGTGCGTGCAGTACGCCCGGGATCTTGTAGATGGTGTCGACGTCTTCCAGCGAAATCACCGCACGCTCTTCAACGTTGGTGAACAGCGCGATCTTGCGACGCGACGAAGCATCGACCGGGTGGTCGGAGCGGCAGATCAGCACGTCAGGCTGCAGGCCGATGGAGCGCAGTTCCTTGACCGAGTGCTGGGTCGGCTTGGTCTTGGTTTCGCCAGCGGTGGCGATGTACGGGACCAGGGTCAGGTGCATCAGCATGGCACGCTTGGAACCCACTTCGACGCGCAGCTGGCGAATCGCCTCGAGGAACGGCTGCGACTCGATATCACCCACGGTACCGCCGATTTCCACCAGGGCCACGTCGGCATCGCCGGCACCCTTGATGATGCGACGCTTGATTTCGTCGGTGATGTGCGGGATGACCTGGATGGTCGCGCCCAGGTAATCACCACGACGCTCTTTACGCAGCACGTGCTCGTATATACGGCCAGTGGTGAAGTTGTTGTTCTGGGTCATGGTGGTGCGGATGAACCGCTCGTAGTGACCCAGGTCGAGGTCGGTCTCGGCACCATCATGGGTGACAAAAACTTCACCGTGCTGGAACGGGCTCATGGTGCCCGGGTCGACGTTGATGTACGGATCCAGCTTGAGCATGGTGACCTTCAGGCCCCGCGCTTCCAGGATGGCCGCCAGGGAAGCCGAGGCAATGCCTTTCCCCAATGAAGAAACAACACCGCCCGTGACGAATATGTAGCGCGTCATGAAAAACCCTAGAAGTCTGCGTTAAGGCGGCCAGCGCCGCCGGAGAAAGCGAAGGAAGGCCGAAGCCCCCGATCACCTGCGTCAATCACAGTGCATCTCGAAAAACTGCCGCGTCTGTACAGCCAGGGTATCCCCGGCATGGCGTTCGCTCGTCATTTCCAGAATCAGCTCGGCAAAAAACTGCTTGGTAATCGGCAACTCCTGTGTTTTCGCGGAACCCACAGAAGTTGTATCAAGAAGGGAGGGTAGTCTACCGGAATGTACCCTTCAGCTCAAACCTTGCGCGTTCGTCGGTAACTGCCAGTGCAGCTGGCAATCCGCCTGCACCAGCCCGGGCAGGTTGGCTACCGCCAGCAGGCATTCGCCGCGATACAGCAACGGTAGGCGCGAGCGCAGGAAATGCGGCACCTGCTGCTCGTTGAGCAGGCGCTTGAGGTCACGCCGGCCACGGCCGGGAACCTCCAGCATTTCACCACCCTGACGGTAGGCAACGCGCAACCCGCCCGGCACGGCTGCGCCAACAAGACGCACGCTACCATTGCCCGGCAACCGCAATGGCACATCAGGCTCGGGCCAGGCCAGCGAGCCAGCCGGTTGCTGTAGCCAATCACCGCTCAACCACCAGATGCGCCCGTGGCTACGCACCAACCGTCCATCGGCAAGCCGCCAGACTGGCCGGGCATCGGCAGCGGCATCGCGCAGGTCTGCCCAGCCGGCCCAGTGCCGGGTATCGGGCAAACGGGTGCGCTGGCTCAGCCAGTACTGCAAGGCATTTCGCTGACGGGCCGGCGATAACGTCAACAGGGCGGCCAGGTCGAGGGAATCCAGCCCCGGCCAGACGATGGGCGCCCCCTTACGCGCAAGCGCCAGATCCTCCCGGGCCAGTTCGTCCAGCAAACCCAGCGCCTCACCCAGATGTTCTGCTGCACGGGCGAAGTTCTGGCTGGCCTGAGGCCAACGTTGCTGCAAGTGCGGCATCACTTCGCCGCGCAGGTAGTTGCGGGCGAATTGTGTGTCGGCGTTTGACGGGTCATCGATCCAGACCAGCCCTTGGGCTTTGCCGTAGTCCTGCAACTGCTGCCGGGAACAACCCAGCAACGGCCTGACCAGGCTGCCCCGCCCTAATGCCCGCTGCACCGGCATGGCTGCCAGGCCGCGCAGGCCCGCGCCGCGCAACAGGCGGAACAGCAGGGTCTCGGCCTGGTCGTCGCGGTGCTGGCCAGTGAACAGGATGTCGCCCGGGCCGAGGACTTGCCTGAAGGCGGCATAGCGGGCGTCGCGAGCGGCCTGCTCAAGACTGGCGCCGGGACTGACCTGGACGCGGATGACCTGGAGCTCGATGCCAAGATTGTCGCAGATGGCTTGGCAGTGGGCGGGCCAGGCGTCAGCAGCGGACTGCAGGCCATGGTGGACATGAATGGCACGCAGCGGGGGGGATGTGTGCTTGCAAGCGAAGTCGGCCAGCTGGTACAGGAGGACGGTGGAATCGAGGCCGCCAGAGAACGCGATGAACCAGGTGGGGGCGTTGAGCCAGGGGGCGAGATCAATCATCAGGACCTCGAAAGGTTTGATGCCGCATTCGCGGGTAAACCCGCTCCCACAGGGGCCGTGCATTCCCTGTAGGAGCGGGTTTACCCGCGAACACCGGCGAAGCCGGTGCCGTCAATCACAAGGGCCACAAAAACGGCCCCCGGGGCAAATCAGAATCAGAGACCGTAGCTCATCAGGCGCTCGTAACGGCGGGCCAGCAGCGCGTCGTTGTCGAACTTGCCGAGCATGTCCAGCTGCTGCACCAGATCGGCACGAATGCTTTCGGACATCTTGGCCGGGTCACGGTGGGCGCCGCCCAGCGGCTCCTGGATGACCTTGTCGACAATGTTCAGGCTCTTCAGGCGCTCGGCGGTGATACCCATGGCTTCGGCCGCGTCTGCTGCTTTGTCGGCAGTTTTCCACAGAATGGAAGCACAGCCTTCCGGCGAGATAACCGAGTAAGTGGAGTACTGCAGCATGTTCAGTTGGTCGCACACGCCAATGGCCAGTGCCCCACCGGAACCACCCTCACCGATCACGGTAGCGATGATCGGAGTTTTCAGGCGTGCCATGACACGCAGGTTCCAGGCGATGGCTTCACTCTGGTTGCGTTCTTCAGCGTCGATACCCGGGTAGGCGCCCGGCGTGTCGATGAAGGTCAGGATCGGCATCTTGAAGCGTTCGGCCATTTCCATCAGGCGACAGGCCTTGCGGTAGCCTTCCGGGCGCGGCATGCCGAAGTTGCGACGCACTTTCTCGCGCACTTCACGGCCCTTCTGGTGACCAATGACCATGACCGGCTTGCCGTCCAGGCGCGCAGTACCACCCACGATGGCGGCGTCGTCAGAGAAGTGACGGTCCCCGTGCAGCTCTTCGAACTCGGTGAAGATGTGCTCCAGGTAGTCCAGGGTGTATGGACGACGGGGGTGACGGGCCAGGCGGGCGATCTGCCAGCTGGTCAGGTTGCCGAAGATGCTTTCGGTCAGGGTGTTGCTCTTGTCTTGCAGACGGGCAATTTCATCGCTGATGTTCAGCGAGTTGTCGTTACCCACCAGGCGCAGGCCTTCGATCTTGGCTTGCAGGTCGGCAATCGGCTGTTCGAAATCGAGGAAATTCGGGTTCATAGTCATCCGTCTTGGGTCTACGGCCAGGCGGCCGGCCGGTTGATCCGTTTGGCGCCATACCTTAAGGGATCAGGCGCATTCAGGTCGAGATTAAATTTTTGTCGGTTCAACGATATTGCAGGAAGACGTTCTCACGCCCGAACTGGTCACGCAGCGCCTGAATCAGCCCATCGGCCGGGTCTATCGCCCACTGCTCGCCAAACTGCAGCATGGCCTTGGCGTCGCTGCCGGTGTACTCCAGCGTGATCGGGCAAGCACCACGATGGCGGGTGATCAGCTCGCCCAGCCACTTCAGCCGGTCGCCTTTCAGTGCGTCGTGCGCCACCTTCAGGCGCAGGCTCTCAGCCAGCTTGGTGCGCGCGTCTTCCATGGTCATCACCTGCTTCACCCGCAGGCGCAAGCCCCCGGAGAAGTCGTCATTGCTGACCTCGCCTTCCACCACCACCATGGCATCGGTCTGCAGCAAGGACTGTGCCGCCATGAAGGCATCGGCAAACAGCGATGCCTCGATCCGCCCGGAACGGTCATCCAGGGTGACGAAGCCCATCTTGTCGCCCTTCTTGTTCTTCATCACCCGCAACGCAATGATCATGCCGGCAATGGTCTGGGTTTCGCGCGACGGCTTGAGGTCGACGATGCGCTGGCGGGCGAAGCGGCGAATTTCGGTCTCGTACTCGTCGATCGGGTGGCCGGTCAAGTACAGGCCAAGGGTGTCTTTCTCCCCCTTCAAACGCTCCTTGAGGGTGAGCTCGCGCACCTTGCGATGGTTGGCATAGACGTCGACATCTGCCGCGTCGAACATGCCGCCGAACAGGTCGACATGGCCACTGTCAGCGGTGTGCGCAGCCTGCTCGGCTGCCTTGATGGCCTCGCCCAGCGCCGACAGCAAGGTTGCCCGGTTGATGTCGATGTTGGCGTGGTAGGCCTTGATCTCGTCATGGAAGTGCGGGCCAAGGCGGTCCAGCGCGCCACTGCGCACCAGCGCATCAAGGGTACGCTTGTTGACCCGCTTGAGGTCGATGCGTTCACAGAAATCGAACAGGTCCTTGAACGGACCACCCAGGGCACGGGCCTCGACAATCGCCTCCACCGGGCCTTCGCCGACGCCCTTGATGGCGCCAAGGCCGTAGACGATCCGGCCGTCGTTGTTGACGGTGAACTTGAAGTCCGAGAAGTTCACGTCCGGCGCGTCGAGGCGCAGCTTCATGCTGCGCACCTCCTCCACCAGCACCACCACCTTGTCGGTGTTGTGCATATCCGCCGACAGGACCGCGGCCATGAACGGCGCCGGGTAGTGGGTTTTCAGCCAGGCGGTCTGGTACGACACCAGGCCATAGGCGGCGGAGTGGGATTTGTTGAAGCCGTAGCCCGCGAACTTCTCTACCAGGTCGAAGATGTTACCGGCGAGGTCCGCATCGATATTGTTGGCTACGCAACCTTCGATGAAACCACCGCGCTGCTTGGCCATTTCCTCGGGCTTTTTCTTACCCATGGCTCGGCGCAGCATGTCGGCGCCACCCAGGGTGTAACCCGCCATCACCTGGGCGATCTGCATCACCTGTTCCTGGTACAGGATGATGCCGTAGGTCGGCGCCAGTACTGGCTTGAGGCCTTCGTACTGGTAGTCGGAGTGGGGGTAGGCCAGTTCGGCGCGGCCGTGCTTGCGGTTGATGAAGTCGTCCACCATGCCCGACTGCAGCGGGCCCGGGCGGAACAGCGCAACCAGTGCGATCAGGTCTTCCAGGCAGTCGGGCTTGAGCTTCTTGATCAGCTCCTTCATGCCACGCGATTCAAGCTGGAACACCGCCGTGGTTTCGGCCTTCTGCAGCAGCTCGTAAGTCTTGCGGTCGTCCAGCGGGATGAAGTCGATGTTGAGGTCGGGCAGGTTCTTCTTGGCCTGCTCGCGGTTGATGATCTCCATCGCCCACTTGATGATGGTCAAGGTACGCAGGCCGAGGAAGTCGAACTTCACCAGGCCGGCGGCCTCGACGTCATCCTTGTCGAACTGGGTTACCAGGCCACCACCCTCTTCATCACAGGCGATCGGCGAAAAGTCGGTGAGCTTGGTCGGTGCGATAACAACACCACCGGCGTGCTTGCCGGTACCCCGGGTCACACCCTCCAGCTTCAGGGCCATGTCCCAGATCTCACGGGCGTCTTCGTCGCCCTTGAGGAAGTCGCGCAGGATTTCTTCCTGCTCGTAGGCCTTCTCCAGAGTCATGCCCACTTCGAAGGGGATCATCTTCGACAGGCGGTCGGCCAGGCCATAGGATTTGCCTTGCACCCGCGCCACGTCACGTACCACTGCCTTGGCGGCCATGGTACCGAAGGTGATGATCTGGCTCACCGCATTACGACCGTAGGCCTCGGCCACGTAGTCGATCACCCGGTCACGGCCGTCCATGCAGAAGTCGACGTCGAAGTCGGGCATGGAAACACGCTCAGGGTTGAGGAAGCGCTCGAACAGCAGGTCGTAGGCCAGCGGGTCGAGGTCGGTGATCTTCAGTACGTACGCCACCAGCGAGCCAGCACCCGAACCGCGGCCCGGGCCAACCGGTACATCGTTGTTCTTGGCCCACTTGATGAAGTCCATAACAATCAGGAAGTAACCGGGGAAGCCCATCTGGATGATGATGTCCAGCTCGAACTTCAAGCGGTCCAGGTAGACCTGACGCTTTTCTTCATAATTGGGCGTGGTCTCTTTCGGCCACAGCACCGCCAGGCGCTCTTCCAGACCTTCGTGGGACACATGCCGCAGATAGTCGTCGATGCCCATACCGTTGGGCGTGGGGAAGTCAGGCAGGAAGTACTTGCCCAACTGCACCTGGATGTTGCAGCGCTTGGCGATTTCGACGGTGTTGGCGATGGCGTCGGGCAGGTCACTGAACAGCTCGGCCATTTCCTCTGCCGACTTCAGGTACTGCTGGTCGCTGTAGCAACGCGGACGGCGCGGGTCGTCGAGGGTCCAGCCCTCGCCGATGCATACGCGGGTTTCGTGGGCGTCGAAGTCCGTCTGCTTGATGAAGCGCACGTCGTTGGTAGCCACCAGCGGGGCGCCAAGCTTGTCGGCCAACGCCACCGCCGCATGCACGTATTCCTCGTCGCGTGCGCGATTGGTGCGCTGCACTTCAACGTAGAAGCGCTCGGGGAACATGCCCATCCAGTCCTGAAGTAGCGCTTCGGCTTCATCTTGCCGCCCAGCCAGCAAGGCCATGCCGATGTCGCCTTCCTTACCCGCGGAAAGGGCAATCAGGCCCTCGCTGGCGGGGGCGATCCATTCACGCTGGAGGATGACCAGGCCGTTGCGCTGGCCATCGGTCCAGCCGCGCGAGATCAATTCGGTGAGGTTGCGATAGCCCTTGGGGTCCATGGCCAGGAAGCAGATGCGTGACAGCGGGGCTTCCGGGTCGGCACCGGCCAGCCACAGGTCGGCACCGCAGATCGGTTTGATACCGGCGCCCATGGCAGTCTTGTAGAACTTCACCAGCGAGCACATGTTGCTCTGATCGGTGATGGCGACCGCCGGCATGTTCATCCCGGTCAGCGCCTTGGCCAGCGGCTTGATCCGCACCAGGCCGTCAACCAGCGAGAATTCGGAGTGGACGCGCAGGTGAACGAAGGAAACCGACATGGAAGATCCTGTAGCAGTGCTTAACGACAAGGGCGGGATTGTAGCCTAACTAGGGGCTTTTTTTGGGGTTGCTTTGCAGCCCTTCGCAGGCACGCCCGCACCCACAGGTACGGCACCGCTGCTCAGACCGATGAATCCTGTGGGAGCGGGGGTGCCCGCGAAGGGCCGCAAAGCGGCCTCAATAGGTCAGATCAGGGAATCGCTGACGCCTTCGCGCGCTTCCCAGGCCGCCCGCACAGGGCCGAAGGATCGCCGATGAATGGGCGTAGGCCCAAGGCGCGCCAAGGCCTCGAGATGCACCGGGGTCGGGTAGCCCTTGTGCCCGCCAATGCCATACCCCGGGTAGATCAGTTCGAAGGCGCTCATCTCCCGGTCACGGGTCACCTTGGCCAGGATCGATGCCGCCGCAATGGCCGGCACCTGGCTGTCCCCCTTGACCACCGGTGCTGCAGGCACAGCCAGCTTCGGACAGCGATTGCCATCGATCAATGCCAGCTTCGGCGTAATGTGCAAGCCCTCCACTGCCCGCTGCATGGCCAGCATGGTGGCCTGCAGGATGTTCAGGCTGTCGATTTCCTCGACTTCGGCGCGGGCGATGCAGAAGCTCAAGGCCTTTTCGCAGATCTCGTCGAACAGCGCCTCACGCTTGGCCTCGGTGAGTTTCTTCGAATCGTTCAGACCGAGAATCGGCCGTGCAGGATCAAGAATCACCGCCGCCGTGACCACCGCGCCACACAGCGGGCCGCGGCCCACTTCGTCAACGCCGGCGACCAGGTCTTCTACCAGGTTGAAGTCCAGTCCAATTTGCATGTCAGCGGTCCTTGAGCAGGGCCAGTACCGCCTCGGCCGCCTGATTGGAGGCGTCACGGCGCAGGGTGCGGTGAATTTCGTCGAAACGTTCGGTCTGCTGGCTTCCATCGCGCACCAGCGGCGCCAAGGTGTTGGCCAGCGCTCCGCTGGTAGCGTCGTCTTGAAGCAACTCGGGCACCAGCTCTCGCTGGGCCAGCAGGTTCGGCAATGACACGTAAGGGCTTTTCACCAGACGCTTGAGAATCCAGTAGGTCAAGGGCGCAAGGCGGTACGCCACCACCATCGGCCGCTTGTACAGCAGCGCCTCGAGGGTGGCGGTGCCCGAGGCGATCAGCACCGCGTCACAAGCCGCGAGGGCTTGGTGCGACTGGCCATCAAGCAGGGTCAGCGGCAGTTGGCGCCCTTCCAGCATCTGCTCGATCTGGGCACGCCGCGTGGCGTTGGCGCAGGGCAACACGAAGCGCACACCCGGCACTTGTTGACAGAGGCGCTCGGCGGCGTCGAGGAATAACGCGCCCAGGCGCCCTACTTCGCCGCCCCGGCTGCCCGGCATCAGTGCCACCACCGGCCCCTCGCCCAGGCCCAGCGTGGCACGCGCGGCAGAGCGGTCGGCTTCAAGCGGGATGGTGTCTGCCAGCGGGTGGCCGACAAAACGCACTGGCACACCCTGCTCTTCGTAGAACCGCGCCTCGAACGGCAACAGCGTCAGCATCAGGTCGCAGCCCTCGCGAATCTTCAGCACGCGCTTCTGCCGCCAAGCCCACACTGACGGGCTGACATAGTGCACGGTCTTGATCCCGGCCTGACGCAGCTTCAGCTCGATATTGAGGGTGAAGTCAGGGGCGTCGATGCCGATGAATACGTCAGGCTTTTCTTCGATCAGAGTCTGGATCAGCAACTTGCGGCGCTTGAGCAGCTCGCGCAGACGCCCCAGCACCTCGACCAGCCCCATGACGGCCAGACGTTCCATGGGGAAATAGGATTGCAGGCCTTCGGCTTCCATCAAGGGGCCGCCAACCCCGATGAAACGTACGTCGGGATGACGCGCCTTGAGGGCGCGCATCAAGCCTGAACCAAGAATATCGCCACTGGCCTCACCGGCGACCAGCGCTACGCAAAGCTGGGCCATATCAGCGCGTGATGCCGCGAGCGGAGCTCAGGATCGACTGACGGAACAGCTCGACCTCGGGGTGTTGCGCGGCAGGTTCAGCCAGCTCCTTGAGTGCGTCTTCGACGGTCAGGCCCTGACGGTAGACAATCTTGTAGCAACGACGCAGCACATGGATCACCTCGTCGCTGAAACCGCGGCGGCGCATGCCCTCGAAGTTCATGCTGCGGGCTTCGGCCGGGCTGCCGAACACGGTAACGAAGGCCGGAACGTCCTTGCCAATCGCCGTGCCCATACCGGAAAACGCGTGGGCGCCAATGTGGCAATACTGGTGAACCAGGGTGTAACCGGACAGGATCGCCCAGTCACCCACATGCACATGACCTGCCAGCGCCGTATTGTTTACCAGGATGCAGTGGTTGCCGATGACACTGTCGTGGCCAATGTGGGCATAGGCCATGATCAGGTTGTGGTCGCCCACGGTGGTTTCCGCACGGTCCTGAACAGTACCGCGGTGGATGGTAACCCCTTCGCGAATCACATTGTGATCGCCGATTACAAGGCGCGTCGGCTCACCCTTGTACTTCAGGTCCGGGGTGTCTTCACCAATCGAGGAAAACTGGAAGATACGATTGTGCTTGCCGATGCGGGTCGGCCCTTTGAGCACAACATGCGGGCCGATAACGGTGCCCTCCCCGATTTCTACATCAGGGCCAACGATCGACCAAGGGCCGACCTCGACGCCGTCGGCCAGCCTGGCCGACGGATCGATAATGGCCCGAGGATCAATCGAATTCATAGGGATCGTTCCGCGCAGGTGATTTCTGCCGAGCAGACCGGCTTGCCGTCGACCAGGGCGCGGCACTCGAACTTCCAGATCATGCTTTTACGGCTGAGGAACTTGGCTTCCAGCACAAGCTGGTCGCCCGGCAGCACCGGCTGACGGAAACGCAGTTTGTCGGAACCGACAAAGTAGTACAGGGTGCCATCGGCCGGCTTGGCATCGAGCATCTTGAAACCAAGGATGCCGGCCGCCTGGGCCATGGCTTCGATGATCAGGACACCCGGCATGATCGGGTGTGCCGGGAAGTGGCCATTGAAAAACGGCTCGTTGATGCTGACATTCTTGTAGGCACGAATGCTCTGGGCCTCGAAGTCCAGATCCGTCACACGGTCTACCAGCAGGAACGGGTAGCGGTGAGGCAGGTATTCGCGAATCTCGTTGATGTCCATCATTTCGGTGGGGAAGCCTGTAATAAGAATAGGGAGCGCAGGTGCTGACCACACGCTCCTTTTGCAATCCAAAGAGGAGCCAGCTAGCGACTGTTCACTCTTGCTCAGGGAATGGTATCAGCCTTCTGATGTCGGCAGGCCACCTGAGGTCACGGTATCGACGCGTTTTTCCAGCTGCTGGAGACGCTTGGCCATGTCGTCCAGGTGGCGGATACGCGCGGCGCTCTTGCGCCAGTCAGCCAGCGGCTGCATGGCAGTGCCGGAAGAATAGGAACCCGGTTCAGTGATCGAACGGGTAACCATGGTCATTCCGGAAACGAAAACGTTATCGCAAATATCGATGTGCCCAACCAGCCCCACACCACCGGCCAGCATGCAGTGCTTGCCGATGCGCGTGCTGCCGGAGATTCCGACGCAAGCGGCCATGGCAGTGTGATCACCGATCTGAACGTTGTGAGCGATCTGGATCTGGTTATCCAGCTTGACCCCGTCGCCGATCCGGGTGTCGGACAGCGCGCCACGGTCGACAGCAGTATTGACACCGATCTCAACGTCATCACCAATGGTGACGCCGCCGATCTGTGCAATCTTGCGCCAGATGCCCTTCTCGTTGGCAAAGCCGAAGCCCTCGCCGCCGATCACGGCACCCGACTGAATGACCACACGCTTGCCGATGGTTACGTCGTGATACAGCGTGACCCGCGGTGCCAGCCAACCGCCCTCGCCGATCACGCAACGTGCGCCGACCACGCAGTGTGCACCCACGCTGACATTGGCTGCGATGCGCGCACCGCTTTCGATGACCGCGAACGGCCCGATGCTGGCACTGGCATCCACCTGCGCGTCCTCAGCTACCACGGCGCTGGGATGAATACCCGCCACAGCCTTGGGTTTGGGGTCGAACAGGTGGGAAATGCGTGCGTAGGCCAGGTACGGATCGGCGACGATCAGTGCATTGCCGGCAAAGCCTTCGGCATCCGCAGCCTTCAGCAGCACTGCAGCCGCCTGGCTGTCGTCCAGGAATTTGCGGTACTGCGGGTTGGCGAGGAAGCTCAACTGACCGGGGCCAGCCTCCTGCAAGGTGGCCAGCCCGGTAATCTGCAGCGCCTCGGGCCCCTTGAGGGTGGCTCCAAGTGCCTCGGCCAGCTGGCCTAGCGTCATGGTCACACTCATATCAACGGGCTTGGTTCATGCGCTCGATGACTTGGCGGGTGATGTCGTACTGAGGCTTGACATCAATGACCGCACCACGCTCGAGGACCAGGTCGTAGCCGCCCTTCTTGATCACTTCCTCGACAGCGCCATCCAGCTTCGGCTTCAGCTGCTTGAGCATGTCGCGATCAGCAACGGCCTTGGCTTCGTTCAGCTCCTTGGACTGGAACTGGAAGTCGCGAGCCTTTTGCTTGAACTCGAGCTCCAGGCGCTCACGCTCCTGCTGCTGCATCTTGTCGCCGCCCTTGATCAGGCGGTCCTGGATGCCCTTGGCACTGCTTTCCAGGCTTTTCAGCTTGGTCAGTTGCGGACCGAACTTTTTCTCGGCATCCACCGCATACTTCTTGGCGGCATCCGACTCGAGCAGGGCCATCTGGTAGTTCAGGACGGCAACCTTCATTTCGGCGAAAGCCGGGGTGGCGACCAGCGCCGCGGCCACTACGGCCAGTTGAGCCAATTTACGCACGATGCACTCCTGGATAAACCGTTGTCGTTAAGCAGGGGCCGACCTTAGAAGGTCTGGCCCAGAGAGAATTGGAACACCTGGGTATCGGCATCGTCCGGCTTCTTGACCGGCATTGCCAGACTGAAGCTCAACGGGCCCAGAGCGGTAATCCAGGTCACGCCCAGGCCGACCGAACTGGCCATGCCCGAGAACCCGACCTTCTCGCAATCAGGTTTGTTGCCGCAATTGGTGTCGAACACGTTACCCACGTCCCAGAACACGGAGGTGCGCAGTGAACGCTGGTCCTTGACGAACGGCAGCGGGAACAGCAGCTCGGCACCGCCCTGCACCAGCACGTTACCACCAAACGGCAACGGATCCTGATCCGGGTCGCGGATAGTGCCCGGCTTGCCGCCATTGGCCTCGCCGCGGCTAGGCGTACTGCGTGGGCCCAGGCTGCTGTCCTTGAAGCCACGGACAGAGTTGAAACCACCCGCGAAATAATTCTCGTAGAACGGCAGGCCAGAGGTGCTGCCGTAACCATCACCATAGCCCAGCTCGGTATGCAGGCGCAGGGTGTAGTCGTTGGTGATCGGTTTGAACAGCTGGCCACGGTAGTCAAGCTTGAAGAACGACAGGTCGCTGCCCGGAATGGTGGACTCCAGGGTCAGGCTTTGCGAGTGACCACGGGTGGCCAGTACGCCTTTGTTCAGGGTCGACTCGGACCAGCCGATCGAGGCCTTGAAGTTCAGGAAATTGTCACCTTCCTGCTCGAGGAAGTCGAAAATCTCGTCAACGGTGTACTTGCCGGTCTTGATCTTGTCCTGCTGCACGCTCAGGCCGTAGGTCAGGCGCGAAGTCTCGCTGATCGGGTAGCCCAGGCTGACGCCGGCACCGTAGCTGTCCACCGCATAGCTGGCGACGTCGACGTCGAGGTCGTCGTAATCGGTGCTGCGGTAGAAGGCGTTATAACCCAGGCTGACGCCATCGGCAGTGAAGTAGGGATCAACGAAGCCAAAGTTGTAGCGGGTCTGGTACTCCGAACGGGTCAGACCGACGGATACCTTGTTACCGGTACCGAGGAAGTTGCTCTGGCTGATCGAACCACCGAGGATCAGGCCGGCGCTCTGGGCGAAACCGACGCTGGCGGTGATCGAACCAGAGGCCTGCTCTTCGACGCTGTAGTTGACGTCGACCTGGTCGTCGGTGCCTGGCACCTGCGGGGTCTCGACGTTCACTTCCTTGAAGTAGCCCAGACGCTCCAGACGGGTCTTGGACTGATCGATCAGGTAGGTCGAAGCCCAGCCACCTTCCATCTGGCGCATTTCGCGACGCAGCACTTCGTCTTCGGTCTTGGTGTTGCCGCGGTAGTTGATGCGGTTGACGTAGGCACGCTTGCCCGGGTCGACCACGAACATGATGTCGACGGTGTGGTCCTGGTCGTTCGGCTGTGGCACGCCGTTGACGTTGGCGAAGGTATAGCCTTCGTTACCCAGACGGCGGGTGATCAGCTCGGACGTGGTGGTCATCACCTTGCGCGAGAATACCTGGCCCGGTTGCACCAGCAGCAGCGACTTGACCTGGTCTTCCGGCACCTTGAGATCACCAGACAGCTTCACGTCGCGAACGGTGTATTTCTCGCCTTCGTTGATGTTGACGGTGATGTAGACGTGCTTCTTGTCCGGCGTGATGGACACCTGGGTGGAGGCAATGTCCATGTTGATGTAGCCGCGGTCCAGGTAGTAGGAGCGCAGGCGCTCCAGGTCACCGGAGAGCTTTTCACGGGCGTACTTGTCGTCGTTCTTGAAGAACGACAGCCAGTTGGTGGTCTTCAGTTCGAACAACTGCCCCAGGGTCTCGTCATCGAATACGTTGTTACCAACGATGTTGATGTGCTGGATGGCAGCAACGGTGCCTTCGTTGATCTTGATCTTCAGCGCCACACGGTTGCGCGGCTGCGGCACCACTTCGGCGTCGACCTCGGCCGAGTAGCGGCCCTGGGCCACGTATTGGCGCTGCAGCTCGTTACGCACGCCTTCGAGGGTGGCGCGCTGGAAGATTTCGCCTTCGGCCAGGCCCGATTGCTTCAGGCCCTTCATCAGGTCTTCGGTGCTGATCGCCTTGTTGCCTTCAATCTCGATGCTCGACACCGACGGGCGCTCGACCACGTTGATGATCAGCACATTGCCATCGCGGCTCAACTGGATGTCCTGGAAGAACCCGGTCTTGAACAAGGAACGAGTCGAGTCCACCAGGCGACGGTCGTCGGCCTGGTCGCCAACGTTCAGTGGCAAGGCACCGAACACACTGCCGGCGGAAACCCGCTGCAGGCCGTTGACGCGAATATCGGAGATGGTGAAGGACTCGGCGTGAACTTCAGCGATCATCAGTGCGGACATGACCGCAGTTAGCAGCAGACGTTTCATGAAGTCCTTTTATTCCAACTGGCAATAAACAACCTGCCGTCACAAACGACAGGTTCGCAATTGAGCGAAGCTTTATAGTCGACCCAGATCGTTGATCAGGGCGAGCAACATCACCCCTATGACCAAACTGATACCGATCTGAACCCCCCAACCTTGCACCCGATCCGACAGCGGACGACCGCGCGCCCACTCGACCAGGTAAAACAGCAAATGCCCCCCATCCAGCACAGGTATGGGCAGCAGGTTAAGAACCCCCAGGCTTATGCTCAGGTAGGCCAGGAAATTCAGGAAATCCCCCACGCCGGACTGGGCTGAAGCGCCCGCCACTTTAGCAATGGTTATCGGTCCACTCAAGTTTTTTACCGAGAGCTCCCCGAACAGCATTTTCTTCAGCGATTCAAGGGTCAGGACACTCATGTTCCAGGTACGCGACAAGCTCTCACCCACCGCATCCAGCGGGCCGTAGCTGATCTCGCGGAGCATGCTGGCAGGCCATTCGCCACCCTTGACGCCAGCGCCAAGATAGCCACCCACTGCCTTGCCCTCACCCTTGCGGGCCAGGGTCACCGGCAACTCCAGGGCTGCACCATCGCGCTCCACACGCACCACTACCCTGGCATCCGGGCGGGCACGCACGCTGTCGACAACTTGCTGCCATTCGGTCACTGCCACACCATCCAGAGCCAGCAGCTTGTCCCCGGTTTTCAGGCCTGCAGCGGCAGCCGGCCCCTTCGGATCGATCTCGGCCAGCACCGGCGTGATCGCCGGGCGCCATGGGCGCAGCCCCAGGGACTGAATCGGGTCGGGCTCGTCGGCGCCCTTGAGCCAGCTGTCCAGCTTGACCTGCAACTGACGCTCGTTGCTGGCGCCCTCATCACGCACGCCAATCTGCAAGGTACCGCTCTCACCCAGACGACGAACCAGCTGCAGATTGACCGCCGACCATCCGTTGGTCGGTTTGCCGTCAACAGAGACGATTTCCTGACCCGCGGTCAGCCCGGCCGATGCTGCCAGGCTGCCACTGTCGACCGCACCGATAACCGGTCGGATTTGCTGGGTACCCAGCATCGCCAGCACCCAGAAAAACAGGATAGCCAGCAGAAAGTTGGCAATCGGGCCTGCGGCGACAATCGCTATACGCTGGCGCACCGACTTGCGGTTGAACGACTGCCCGGCCAGCGCTGGCGGCACATCGCCCTCTCGCTCGTCGAGCATCTTGACGTAGCCGCCCAGAGGAATGGCCGCAACAACGAACTCGGTGCCGTAGCGGTCATGCCACCGCAGCAGCGGCGTGCCGAAACCGACCGAAAAACGCAGCACCTTGACGCCGCAGCGGCGCGCCACCCAGAAGTGACCGAATTCGTGGAAAGTGACCAGCACACCCAGAGCCACGAGGGTGCCGATAATCATGTAGAGCGCTGTCATGTCCATCTCCGAATGATGTTCAGCGGGCCGGCATTGCTGCCCAGCCCCCTCACGAACCTTGGCGGGCCTGCATCAGCGACCGTGACGCCTCAGCCATTCACGGGAAAGCTCCCGGGCACGCTGATCGGCGGCAAATACCGCATCCAGCGAAGGCAGTGGCACGACGGGTTCCTGGTCGAGTACCTGTTCGATCATACCCGCGATCTCCGGGAAACGGATGCGCCGTTCAAGAAATGCCTCGACGGCAACTTCGTTGGCTGCATTGAGCACGGCAGGCGCGCTGTTGCCTGCCTCGGCAGCCTGCCGCGCAAGGCGCAGGCAAGGGAAGCGTTGTTCGTCGGGCGCCTGGAAATCCAGACGGGCGATGGCGAACAGGTCCAGGGGGGCGACCCCGGAATCGATCCGTTCCGGCCAGGCCAACGCGCTGGCGATCGGCGTACGCATGTCCGGGTTGCCCAGTTGCGCGAGCACCGAACCGTCCACGTAGTCGACCAGTGAGTGGATCACGCTTTGCGGGTGCACCACCACCTCAACCTTGGACGGCGCGGCATCGAACAACCAGCAGGCCTCGATCAACTCGAGGCCTTTGTTCATCATGCTGGCCGAATCCACGGAAATCTTGCGCCCCATGGACCAGTTAGGGTGAGCACAAGCTTGCTCCGGGGTCACGTCCAGCAGCGCCTCGACCGGCGTCTCGCGGAACGGCCCACCAGAAGCGGTAAGCAGGATCCGGCGCACACCGACAGCACTCAGGCCACGGGCGTAGTCGCCAGGCATGCACTGGAAGATAGCGTTGTGTTCGCTGTCGATCGGCAGCAGCACGGCACCCTTTTGCCGCACCGCCTCCATGAACAGCGCGCCCGACATTACAAGTGCTTCCTTGTTGGCCAGCAACACCTTCTTGCCTGCCTCGACTGCCGCCAGCGTGGGACGCAGACCGGCAGCACCGACAATGGCCGCCATCACTGCGTCCACTTCAACGGCCGACGCCACCTGGCAAAGCCCGGCCTCGCCTTCCAGCACCTCGGTGGAGCAACCGGCTGCAGCCAGACTTGCGCGCAACCTCACCGCTGCTTCGGTGCTCGGCACCACAGCGAATGCCGGGCGATGACGCACACATAGCGCCAACAACTCGTCGATGCGCGAATAGCCAGTGAGGGCAAACGCTTGATAACGGTCAGGGTGACGCGCAATCACATCCAGAGTGCTCAGGCCGATGGAGCCGGTGGCCCCGAGCACGGTAATACGTTGCGGGCGACTCACATCACACCCCATTCGGCAGCCCACAGCAGCACCGCGAAGATCGGGATTGCCGCAGTCAGGCTGTCGATGCGATCGAGCACACCACCATGCCCAGGCAGCAGATTGCTGCTGTCCTTGATGCCGGAGCGACGCTTGAACATGCTCTCGGTCAGGTCACCGACCACCGAAGACATCACCAGCAACGCAGCGCCCAGCAGGCCCAGCAGGATCTGACCAAAGCCCCAGTCGCGGCCGATGCCGACACCCAGGGTAATCAACAGGCTGACCGCCAGCCCACCATACACACCTTCCCAGCTCTTGCCTGGGCTGACCTGCGGGGCCAGCTTGCGCTTGCCGAACGCCCGGCCAGAAAAGTACGCACCGATGTCGGCAGCCCACACCAGCACCATGACGGACAGGATCAGCCAGTTCCCCAAGGGCCAGTGCTTGAGCAGCACCAGCCCCTGCCAAGCCGGCAGCAGCACCAGCAGACCGATCAACAGCCGACAGGCAGCACTGGCCCACAGATCGCTGCTGCGCGGGTAGGTAAGCACCAGCCAGGTGGCCAGCCCCCACCAGATCACCGCAGCGCCCAGCACCCAGGGCGCCAGCTCCGGAAGGATGTGCAGCAGCATCAGCGCCCCGGCGACCACCACCGCATAGGCGATGCGCAGCGGCTGGGCCATAAGCCCGGCAAGGCGTGCCCACTCCCAGGCGCCGAGGGCCACCACGAAGCCGATGAACAGGGCGAAATCCCCGCCATTGAGCAGAAAGAAACCGCCCAGCGCGACCGGCAGCAAGATCAGCGCAGTAATGATGCGTTGTTTAAGCATTAAGCACGAGCTCCAGCCTCGACCTGCTCGCTGGTCTTACCGAAGCGGCGCTGGCGCGAAGCGAAATCGGCCAGGGCTTTGCGCATGGCCTCGTGTTTGAAGTCCGGCCAGTAGAGGTCGGAGAAGTACAACTCGGCATAGGCCAGCTGCCACAGCAGGAAATTGCTGATGCGGTGCTCGCCACCGGTGCGAATGCAAAGATCCGGCAACGGCAGTTCGCCGGTTGCCAGGCAGGTCTGCAGCAGACCCGGGGTGATGTCCTCCGGGCGCAGATGCCCAGCTTGCACTTCCCGCGCCAACCGTTGGGCAGCCTGGGCGATGTCCCACTGGCCACCGTAGTTGGCTGCTATCTGCAGAATGAAGCGGTTGTTGCCGGCGGTGGCTGCCTCGGCCTCGCGCATGGCGGCCTGCAGCTCAGGATGGAAACGCGAACGGTCGCCGATGATGCGCAGGCTGATATTGTTCTCGTCAAGGCGCTTGGCCTCACGGCGCAGAGCCGAGAAGAACAGCTCCATCAGCGCACCGACTTCTTCGGCAGGGCGCTGCCAGTTCTCGCTGGAGAAGGCGAACAGGGTCAGCACCTCGACCCCGGCCTTGGCACAGACTTCGATGACCGCGCGAACGGCGTCCACACCCGCCTTGTGCCCGGCCACGCCAGGCAGCAGGCGTTTTTTCGCCCAGCGGTTGTTGCCATCCATGATGATCGCGACATGACGCGGCACCGAGGACGGCGCCGCTGGCTTGGTCTTTTCCATTAAAAAACCCCGGCCTTAGACGGCCATCAGGTCCTTTTCCTTGGCTTTGAAGGCGGCATCGACTTCAGCAACGAACTTGTCGGTCAGCTTCTGGATCTCGTCAGCGGCGCGACGCTCTTCGTCTTCGCTGATTTCCTTGTCCTTGGTCAGTTTTTTCAGGTCAGCCAGGGCGTCGCGGCGCACGTTGCGCACGGCCACCTTGGCATCCTCGGCAACACCGCTGGCCTGCTTGGTGTAGCCCTTGCGGGTTTCCTCGGTCAGGGCCGGCATCGGTACACGGATGGTAGTACCGGCGCTGGACGGGTTAAGGCCCAGATCGGAGGTGAGGATAGCCTTTTCGATGGCAGCGCTGAGGTTCTTGTCGTGAGCGACGATCTTCAGGGTGCGGGCATCTTCGACGGTGATCGCGGCGACCTGGTTCAGCGGCATTTCGCTACCCCAGGCGGTAACCTTGACGCTGTCCAGGATGCTTGGGTGAGCGCGACCGGTGCGGATTGCAGCCAGGTTGCGAGACAGGGCTTCGATGGACTTGCCCATGCGCTCCTGCGCGTCTTTCTTGATGTCGTTGATCATGCTTGGCCTTCCTCGATCAGTGTACCTTCAGCGCCACCCACCACGATGTTCAGCAGGGCGCCAGGCTTGTTCATGTTGAATACCCGCAATGGCATCTTGTGGTCACGGCACAGGCAGATTGCGGTCAGGTCCATCACACCCAGCTTGCGATCCAGAACCTCATCGTAGGTCAGGTGATCGAATTTCTCGGCGTGCGGGTCCTTGAATGGATCGGCAGTGTACACGCCATCGACCTTGGTCGCCTTCAGCACCACGTCAGCATCGATTTCGATGGCGCGCAGGCAGGCCGCGGAGTCGGTGGTGAAGAACGGGTTGCCGGTACCGGCGGAGAAAATTACCACATCCCCGGAGTTGAGGTGACGAATAGCTTTGCGACGATCGTAATGATCGGTGACACCCACCATGGAAATCGCCGACATTACCAGGGCCGGGATGTTCGAGCGCTCCAGCGCATCGCGCATGGCCAGGCCGTTCATCACGGTAGCCAGCATGCCCATGTGGTCACCCGTGACGCGATCCATGCCGGCTGCGCTGAGCGCAGCGCCGCGGAACAGGTTGCCACCACCGATCACCAGGCCGACCTGAACACCGATCCCTACCAGCTGGCCAACTTCAAGCGCCATGCGATCCAGCACTTTCGGGTCGATCCCGAAGTCTTCCGAGCCCATCAGGGCCTCGCCGCTAAGTTTGAGCAAAATGCGTTTATAGCGAGGTTGGCGACCACTCACCTGCTGAGCCATTGCGAGTCTCTCCTGCGGCGTACTTTTAGAAAATTCGTGCGGGCTGTTTGCAGCCTGCTAACTGTAGCGTGGCACCGCTTCGGTGCCAGCGAAGAGGGAGTCGTATAAACCCCTCTCCGTTTTGACAAAGAGGCTGCGCGCGTGAGCGGGCAGCCTCTTTGGGGCGACAGACGGGGCTGTCTTACTGCTTGGCAGCAGCTACCTGAGCGGCAACTTCAGCAGCGAAGTCGTCGACTGGCTTCTCGATGCCTTCGCCTACTTTGAAGTAGGTGAAGGAAACGATTTCAGCACCGGCTTTCTTGGCCAGCTCGCCAACCTTGACTTCCGGGTTCATGACGAAGGCTTGCTCTTTCAGCGAGGCTTCGGCCTTGAACTTGGTGATACGGCCGTTGATCATGTTCTCAACGATGTTTTCCGGCTTGCCGGCGATCTTGTCGGCGTTCAGCTGCAGGAAGACATTCTTCTCGCGCTCGATGGCCTCGGCGGAGATTTCCGACGAATCCAGGAACTCAGGGTTCGAAGCTGCAACGTGCATGGCGATGTTCTTCGCCAGCTCAACGTCACCGCCTTTCAGAACGACGACAGCGCCGATCTTGTTGCCGTGCAGGTAGGCACCGACAACGTCACCCTCAACGCGCACCAGGCGACGGATGTTGACGTTCTCGCCGCACTTGGCAACCAGGGCTTCACGAGCAGCTTCGCGCGAGGCGATCAGCGGGGCGGCGTCGGTCAGCTTCTGGGCGAAGGCTTCTTCGAGGCTTTCGGCCACGAAGTTCTTGAAGTCGTCTTGCAGGGCCAGGAAGTCGGTCTGCGAGTTCACTTCCAGCAGGACGGCAGATGTACCGTCGGTCTTGACGGCGATAGCGCCTTCAGCAGCGACGTTGCCAGCCTTTTTGGCGGCCTTGATGGCGCCCGAGGCACGCATGTCGTCAATGGCTTTCTCGATGTCGCCGCCGGCCTTTTCCAGGGCCTTTTTGCAATCCATCATGCCTTCGCCGGTACGCTCGCGCAGTTCTTTTACCAGCGCTGCAGTAATTGCTGCCATTTCAAAATCCTCTTGGAAAGTTTTTCAACCATTCCACCCGTCAATCACGGGCGTTCAATTCTGCAAATCCGCTGTTTTGATTTCAGCAGGCCCATGATGCGGGGCCGATGCTGACAGCAGGATTTCAAGGTGGCAAAAAGGGGGCAGAGCCCCCTTTTTGCGTGCCAAGTAGACGCTAGCGCCTATTACTCAGCAGCAGGTGCAGCCGCTTCTTCAGCGTAAACTTCGGTGCCGCCGGCAACGTTGTTGCGGCCGCGGATGACTGCGTCAGCCATCGAAGTCATGTACAGCTCGATAGCGCGAATGGCGTCATCGTTACCTGGGATGATGTAGTCAACACCTTCCGGGCTGCTGTTGGTATCGACAACGCCGATAACCGGGATGCCCAGCTTGTTGGCTTCGGTGATCGCGATGCGCTCGTGATCAACGTCGATAACGAACAGAGCGTCTGGCAGACCGCCCATGTCCTTGATGCCACCCAGGCTGCGATCCAGTTTTTCCAGGTCGCGGGAGCGCATCAGGGCTTCTTTCTTGGTCAGCTTGGCGAAAGTGCCGTCTTCGGCCTGGGTTTCCAGGTCGCGCAGACGCTTGATCGAAGCGCGGATGGTCTTGTAGTTGGTCAGCATGCCGCCCAACCAACGGTGATCAACGTATGGCGAACCGCAACGAGCTGCTTGCTCGGCAACGATCTTGCCGGCGGAACGCTTGGTGCCGACGAACAGGATCTTGTTCTTGCCCTGGGCCAGGCGCTCTACGAACGACAGAGCGTCGTTGAACATTGGCAGGGTTTTTTCCAGGTTGACGATGTGGATCTTGTTACGCGCGCCGAAAATGTACTTGCCCATTTTCGGGTTCCAGTAACGGGTCTGGTGGCCGAAGTGCACACCGGCCTTCAGCATATCGCGCATATTGACTTGGGACATGATAGTTCCTTGATAAGTCGGGTTGGGCCTCCACGTATCCCAATGACCAACCCGCGAATTCTGCAACTCGGGGCACCCAGGTCATCGTGTCGACACGTGTGTGGGTTAAGTACTGACGGGGTCGTCCCCGAAAGCGGCGCATTTTATACCACAGACCGCGAGCGAACGGAACCCGGATACTGTTGCGTCTGTCAGCACTTTTTGCAGCACCCCGGCTTTCGCGCCAGAATGCCAGCTGTAGACAACAGCATGGCCGTCTTTATCCCGACCGATCGGCGCCCTGCTCTGCTAGAATCCGGCCTTTCCCGTTTGTTCGCGCCGTGCACGGCGCCGTAGAGAGCCTGTAATGACCGTCACCATCAAGACCGCAGAAGACATCGAGAAGATGCGCATCGCTGGCCGCCTGGCCGCCGAAGTGCTGGAAATGATCGAAGAACACGTCAAGCCCGGTATCACCACCGAAGAGCTCGACCGCCTGTGCCACGACTATATCGTCAACGTCCAGCAGGCCATCCCGGCACCGCTCAACTACAAGGGCTACCCGAAGTCGATCTGCACCTCGATCAACCATGTGGTCTGCCACGGCATCCCCAACGACAAGCCGCTCAAGGACGGTGACACGCTCAATATCGACGTCACCGTGATCAAGGACGGCTACCACGGCGACACCAGCCGCATGTTCCACGTCGGCAACGTGCCGGTCTGGGCCGAGCGCCTGTCCAAGGTCACCCAGGAATGCATGTACAAGGCCATCGAGCTGGTGAAGCCGGGCTGCCGTCTGGGCGACATCGGTGAAGTGATCCAGAAGCACGCAGAGAAGAACGGTTTCTCGGTGGTACGCGAGTTCTGCGGTCACGGCATCGGCAAGGTGTTCCACGAAGAGCCGCAGATCCTCCACTACGGCCGCGCTGGCACGGGCATGGAGCTGAAGGAAGGCATGACCTTCACCATCGAGCCGATGATCAACCAGGGCAAGGCCGACACCAAGGTGCTGGGCGACGGCTGGACCGCCATCACCAAGGATCGCAAGCTCTCGGCCCAGTGGGAACACACTCTGGTGGTGACCGCGACCGGCTACGAGATCTTCACCCTGCGCAAGGACGACACCATCCCGCGCACTTCGGCCTGACCGCACCCCGACAGGCCACCCCACGACAGGAACGTGACGCGATGCCCCAGGTGGACCCCGAGCTGTTCGACCGTGGCCAGTTCCAGGCGGAACTGGCCCTCAAGGCGAGCCCCATCGCCGCCTTCAAGAAAGCCATCCGCCTGGCCGGCGAGGTGCTCGACAAGCGTTTTCGCGCCGGCAGCGACATCCGCCCGCTGATCGAGGCCCGCGCCTGGCTCGTCGACAATATCCTGCAACAGGCGTGGAACCAGTTCGACTGGGGCGACCAGAGCGGCATTGCCCTGGTTGCGGTGGGCGGCTATGGGCGCGGTGAACTGCACCCGCACTCGGACATCGACCTGCTGATTCTGCTAGGCGCTGCCGAGCACGAGCAGTACCGCGACGCCATCGAGCGCTTTCTAACCTTGCTGTGGGACATTGGCCTGGAAGTCGGCCAGAGCGTGCGTACCGTCGACGAGTGCGCCGAACAGGCCCGCGCCGACCTGACGGTGATCACCAACCTGATGGAAAGCCGCACCATCGCCGGCCCCGAGGCCTTGCGCCAGCGCATGCTGGAAGTCACCAGCACCGCGCACATGTGGCCGAGCAAGGAGTTCTTCCTGGCCAAGCGCGCCGAACTCAAGGCCCGCCACCACAAGTACAACGACACAGAGTACAACCTCGAACCCAACGTCAAGGGTTCGCCAGGTGGCCTGCGCGACATCCAGACGGTACTGTGGGTAGCCCGTCGCCAGTACGGGACACTGAACCTGCATGCACTGGCCGGCGAAGGCTTCTTGCTGGAAAGCGAGAACGAACTGCTGGCTTCGTCCCAGGACTTCCTCTGGAAAGTCCGTTATGCCCTGCACATGCTGGCCGGGCGCGCCGAAGACCGCCTGCTGTTCGATCACCAGCGCAGCCTCGCCACGCTGCTGGGCTACAGCGACGAAAACCCCAAGCGGGCGATCGAACAGTTCATGCAGCAGTACTACCGGGTGGTGATGAGCATCAGCCAACTGTGCGACCTGATCATCCAGCACTTCGAAGAAGTTATCCTCGCCGACGAGGAAAGTGGCAGCACCCAGCCGCTGAACGCGCGGTTCCGCCTGCATGACGGCTATATCGAGGCCGCCAACCCGAACGTGTTCAAGCGCACGCCGTTCGCCATGCTGGAAATCTTCGTGCTGATGGCCCAACACCCCGAGATCAAGGGCGTGCGTGCCGATACCGTGCGCCTGCTGCGCGAACACCGCCACCTGATCGATGACACGTTCCGCACCGATATCCGCAATACCAGCCTGTTCATCGAGCTGTTCAAGTGCGAAATCGGCATCCACCGCAACCTGCGCCGGATGAACCGCTACGGCATTCTTGGCCGTTACCTGCCAGAGTTCGGCCTGATCGTTGGGCAGATGCAGCATGACCTGTTCCACATCTATACGGTCGATGCGCACACCCTCAACCTCATCAAGCACCTGCGCAAGCTGCAATACACGCCGGTGTCCGAGAAATTCCCGCTGGCCAGCAAGCTCATGGGGCGCCTGCCCAAACCCGAGCTGATCTACCTGGCCGGCCTGTACCACGACATCGGCAAGGGTCGCCAGGGCGACCACTCGGAAATCGGTGCAGTGGACGCGCAGAAGTTCTGCGAACGACACCAGTTGCCGGCCTGGGACAGCCGCCTGATCGTCTGGCTGGTGCAGAACCACCTGGTGATGTCGACCACCGCTCAGCGCAAGGACTTGTCCGATCCGCAGGTGATCAACGACTTTGCCCTGCACATGGGCGACGAGACACGCCTTGACTACCTGTACGTGCTGACTGTGGCGGACATCAACGCCACCAACCCCAGCCTGTGGAACTCGTGGCGCGCCAGCCTGCTGCGCCAGCTGTACAGCGAGACCAAGCGCGCCCTGCGCCGTGGCCTGGAAAACCCGCTGGACCGCGAAGAGCAGATTCGCCAGACCCAGTCGTCAGCGCTGGATATCCTGGTGCGCGAGGGGACCGACCCGGACGACGTCGAGCAGCTATGGGCGCAACTGGGCGATGACTATTTCCTCAAGCACACCGCCGCCGACGTGGCCTGGCACACGGATGCGATCCTGCAGCAACCGGCCGATGGCGGGCCACTGGTACTGATCAAGGAAACCACCCAGCGCGAGTTCGAAGGCGGCACGCAGATTTTCATCTATGCCCCCGACCAGCATGATTTCTTCGCCGTGACGGTGGCGGCCATGTCGCAGTTGAACCTGAACATCCACGACGCCCGGATCATCACGTCGAGCAGCCAGTTCACCCTCGACACCTACATTGTGCTGGACAACGACGGTGGCTCGATCGGCGACAACCCGCAACGGGTCAAGCAGATTCGCGACGGACTGACCGAAGCGCTGCGCAACCCTGAGGACTACCCGACCATCATCCAGCGCCGGGTACCGCGCCAGCTCAAGCACTTCGACTTCCCGCCGCAAGTGACCATCCTCAACGATGCCCAGCGGCCGGTGACCATCCTCGAAATCACCGCGCCAGACCGCCCGGGCCTGCTGGCCCGGCTGGGACGGATTTTCCTGGAGTTCGACCTTTCGCTGCAAAATGCCAAGATCGCCACCCTCGGCGAGCGGGTGGAAGACGTGTTCTTCATTACCGATGCCGACAACCAGCCGCTGTCAGACCCGCAGTTGTGCAGCCGCCTGCAGGAGGCCATCGTGCAGCAACTGCAGGCCGGCCAAGGTAGCGACACCAGCCAGACCCGCGTGACCTTTTAACGATTAGACGATTGACGAGACCTTGCGCCGATGAACCATGCCTTGACCCAGCTTCAGCCCTATCCGTTCGAAAAGCTTCGTGCCCTGCTGGGCAGCGTGACGCCTGCGGCGGACAAACGCGCCATCGCCCTGTCGATCGGTGAGCCGAAGCACGAATCGCCGGCGTTCGTCGCCCAGGCCATGGCCGACAACCTCGACAAGCTGGCGGTTTATCCCAGCACCATCGGCTTGCCAGCCCTGCGCCAGGCCATCGGTCAGTGGTGCGAACGACGCTTTGGCGTGCCGACCGGCTGGCTGGACGCCGACCGCAACATCCTGCCGGTCAACGGCACCCGTGAAGCACTTTTCGCCTTCACCCAGGCCGTGGTCAACCGCGCCGATGACGGCCTGGTGGTAAGCCCCAACCCGTTCTATCAGATCTACGAAGGCGCAGCGCTGTTGGCCGGCGCCACCCCGCACTACCTGCCGTGCCTGGAAAACAACGGTTTCAACCCGGACTTCGACGCCGTACCGGCCGAGGTGTGGAAGCGTTGCCAGATCCTGTTCCTGTGCTCGCCGGGCAACCCTACCGGTGCGCTGGTGCCGATGAACACCCTGAAGAAGCTGATTGCCCTGGCTGACGAGCACGACTTCGTGATCGCCGCCGATGAGTGCTACAGCGAGCTGTACTTCGACGAAGACGCACCACCGCCAGGCCTGCTGACGGCATGCGCCGAGCTTGGTCGTAGCGATTTTGCGCGCTGCGTGGTGTTCCACAGCCTGTCCAAGCGCTCCAACCTGCCGGGGCTGCGCTCGGGCTTCGTCGCTGGCGATGCCCGGATCATCAAGCCGTTTCTGTTGTACCGCACCTACCACGGCTGCGCGATGCCGGTACAAACCCAACTGGCCAGCATCGCCGCCTGGCAGGACGAGACGCATGTGCGCGAGAACCGCGACCAGTACCGGGCCAAGTACGATGCCGTGCTGGATATTCTGCAGCCGGTACTGGACGTGCAGCGCCCGGACGGCAGCTTCTACCTGTGGGCTAAGGTACCGGGCGACGATGCCGAGTTCACCCGTGACCTGTTCGAAGCCCAGCATGTGACCGTGGTACCGGGGTCGTACCTGTCGCGTGAAGTGGACGGGGTGAACCCGGGTGCCGGGCGCGTGCGCATGGCACTGGTTGCACCGCTGGCCGAATGCATCGAGGCGGCGGAGCGGATTCGCGCCTTCCTGCAAAACCGCTGATCTGGCAGGGGCCTGTGGGAGCGGGTTACCAGCGCGGCACGGCCGGTGCCATTTACCGCGTTGGATTCTTCGCGGGTAAACCCGCTCCTACAGGGGCTGCAACGCAGCCCTCTTGGGATCTACTTGACTGAACCCAGGTTCGCCTCACTCATATCCAGCTCACCCAGTACTTGCCGCACCACCTCATCCCCCACCAGGTGCTGGCGATGCAGGTTGTAAAGCTCCAGCCGCTGCGCCCTCAGTGCACGCAAGCGCAAACGCCGCTCCAGCAAGTCCATCTGTTCGGCCAATGCCCTGGCTTCGGCACTGTCGTCATAGCTTTCCAGCTCATCCCGATACTCTGCCATCAACCGCGCCTTCAGCTCGGTCGCCAAGGTAGCCTGCGCGGCGTCTTGCGGGGCAGTGGCGTCGATCACCTCCTCTGCTTCCAAGGCATGAATCGCCGCCTCGGCCGTGCGCCGCCAGGCTTCCTGCACTTCCTGGTGCAAGCGCTCGTCCGGGCTCTTGGTGACCCCGCGCAGTAATATCGGCAGCGCGATGCAGGCGCTGATCAACGACAGCAGGATCACCCCGGCTGCAATGAAAATCAGCAAGTCCCGTTCCGGGAAGGCCTTGCCCGCCCCCATCAGCAAAGGTATCGACATCACACCGGCCAGGGTCACTGCGCCCCGCACACCGCCCAGGGTCAGCAACCAGCAGGAGCGCGCCGTGGGCATCAGCACCAGCGCCGGTTTACCGCGCCAGCGGCGCACCACACCGATCGAGCGCCAGATACTCTGCACCCAGACGAACCGCAGCAGGATCAGCGCGGCAAAGATCGCCACCACATCCAGGCAGCGGTAAGCCAGGGTCGGCCACAGGGTAGCTTCGTGGCTGACCACCGCCTTGATGATGTCCGGCAATTGCAGGCCCAACAGCAGAAAGATCAGGCCGTTGAAGGCAAACTCCAGCAGCGACCAGACGCTTCTGTTGAGCAAGCGAGTGCTGGTCTGCCGCGGCAGCAAGTCGAGCCAGCTCTGCATCATGCCGGCAGCCACCGCCGAGAGAATGCCCGAAACACCCAGACGCTCGGCCAGCACGTAGGCGGCGAACGGCAGCAGCAGCATGAAGACCACATGGGTAGCTGGATCGTCCCAGCCGCGGGCGATCATCCAGGCGCGCAAGCGGCCGACCAGCCAACTCAGGGCAACGCCCACCGCCAGGCCACCCAGCGCGACCAGGACGAAACTGAAGCTTGCATCGGCCAGCGAGAACGCCCCGGTGATCGCCGCCGCCAAGGCAAACTTGAAGGTCACCAGGCCTGATGCGTCATTCATCAGGGCCTCCCCTTGCAGCATGTGCATCAGCGGGGTAGGCAGGCGGTCCTGGGCGATGGCCGAAACCGCCACGGCGTCGGTGGGCGACAGCACTGCCGCCAGGGCGAAGGCCACCGGCAACGGGATGCTCGGCAGCAGCCAGTGAATGAAGTAGCCGGCCCCGACCACGGTGAACAGTACCAACCCGACAGCCAGCGCCACCACAGGCCCGCGAATGCGCCACAACTCACGCTTGGGAATGCGCCATCCGTCGGCAAAGAGCAGCGGAGGCAAGAACAGGAACAGGAACAACTCCGGGTTCAAGGCCACATGCAAGCCCAGTGTCGGCAAGGCCAGCAAAGCACCGGCGGCGATCTGCACCAACGGCAACGGCAGCGGAATCATGCGGCCGACCAGCTTCGACAGGCTGACCAACGTCAACAGGATGAGGACGGTGTAGGCGGACTGCATCCGGGAAAGCTTCCTTTGTGAGCTGAAACGATGGCAGGGCGAGGCATCGCCATTGAAACAATATGTTAGCGGCGACCGACGGTTCGGGACCGCTGCACGATAGTCGCAGGTGACGGGGGAATATGTAACATGATGATACCCAGCAGATGTGACCGGAGCTTGGGAGTCGCGTGCCCCGTTATTGAAGACTTGAACTACAGCGATCCCGTCGTATAATCGACATTAACGAATAACGTTAAGCATTCAGGCTCATGATTCGAAGCTTTAGCTGTGCCGACACGGAAGCGCTCTTCACAACGGGAAAGACACGGCGTTGGTCAGATATCAAGTCAGTCGCGGAGCGCAAACTGGCCATGCTCGATGCCGCAACAGAGTTGCGAGACCTTAGGTCGCCACCTGGCAATCGCCTCGAGTCACTGAGCGGCAACCGCGCCGACCAACACAATATCCGTGTAAATGACCAATGGCGGTTGTGCTTCACCTGGACAGAACACGGGCCAGTTAGCGTTGAAATTGTCGATTACCACTGAGGTGCATCATGCTCAAGAACGGTATGCGTCCAATCCATCCGGGTGAAATCCTGCGGGAGGACTTCCAGAAGGAAATGGGCTTCAGCGCCGCGGCTCTGGCCAGGGCGTTGGGTGTAGCAACGCCAACCGTCAACAACATCCTGCGCGAACGGGGCGGTGTTTCCGCCGACATGGCACTGCGTCTGTCCATCTGCCTGGACACCACCCCTGAGTTCTGGCTCAACCTGCAGACGGCCTTCGATCTGCGCACAGCCGAACAGCAACACGGCGATGAGATCATCGGGTCGGTCCAGCGCCTGGTCGCTTGAACACATCCTGATCAATAAACAGGGGCGCCACGGGCGTGGCGCCGCGAGGAGCGTTCCCGCATAATCCCGCGACTGACATCGAAAAACGGAGAGATTGGGGCGACTTGTACCCCCAATGTACACAATGACCTACACGCTCTACGGCATCAAAGCCTGTGACACCATGAAAAAGGCGCGTACCTGGCTCGAAGACAAAGCCATCGCCTACGAATTTCACGACTACAAGACCCAAGGCATTGACCGTGACAGCCTGAACCGCTGGTGCGACGAACACGGCTGGGAAGTCATCCTCAACCGTGCCGGCACCACCTTCCGCAAGCTGGACGACGCCAGCAAGGCAGACCTCGACCAGGCCAAGGCCGTCGAGCTGATGCTGGCCCAGCCGTCGATGATCAAACGCCCGGTGCTCGACCTTGGCGCGCGTACCCTGGTTGGCTTCAAGCCCGACCTGTACGCCGCTGCCCTGGCCTGAGCCCCTACCCTATTTCGCACGAGGTAATCACATGTCCAATACCCTGTTCAGCCTGGCCTTTGGTGTCGGCTCCCAGAACCGCCAGGGCGCCTGGCTGGAAGTGTTCTACGCACAACCCCTGCTCAACCCGAGCGCCGAACTGGTTGCTGCAGTAGCCCCTGTTCTCGGTTACGAAGGTGGCAACCAGGCCATCGCCTTCAGCAACGCCCAGGCCGCACAACTGGCCGAAGCCCTGAAAGGCGTGGACGCTGCCCAGGCCGCCCTGCTGACCCGTCTGGCAGAGAGCCACAAGCCGCTGGTCGCCACCCTGCTGGCCGAAGACGCAGCACTGAGCTCGACCCCAGAGGCCTACCTCAAGCTGCACCTGCTGTCGCACCGCCTGGTCAAGCCGCATGGCGTAAGCCTGGCCGGCATCTTCCCGCTGCTGCCGAACGTGGCCTGGACCAACCAGGGCGCAGTCGACCTGGCCGAACTGGCCGAACTGCAACTGGAAGCACGCCTGAAGGGCGAGCTGCTGGAAGTGTTCTCGGTGGACAAGTTCCCGAAAATGACCGACTACGTGGTCCCGGCCGGCGTGCGTATCGCCGACACCGCCCGTGTGCGCCTGGGTGCCTACATCGGCGAAGGCACCACCATCATGCACGAAGGCTTCGTCAACTTTAATGCTGGCACCGAAGGCCCGGGCATGATCGAAGGCCGCGTTTCCGCTGGTGTATTCGTTGGCAAAGGTTCGGACCTGGGCGGCGGCTGCTCGACCATGGGCACCCTGTCCGGTGGCGGCAACATCGTCATCAAAGTCGGCGAGGGTTGCCTGATCGGCGCCAACGCCGGTATCGGTATTCCGCTGGGCGACCGCAACACCGTCGAAGCCGGCCTGTACATCACCGCGGGCACCAAGGTGAACCTGCTGGACGAGAACAACGAACTGGTCAAAGTGGTCAAGGCCCGCGACCTGGCCGGCCAGACCGACCTGCTGTTCCGCCGCAACTCGCTCAACGGCGCAGTTGAGTGCAAGACCCACAAGTCGGCCATCGAGCTGAACGAAGCGCTGCACGCTCACAACTGAGAACCTTGCCGGGTTTGAGGTGTTAAGATCGGGTCTGGCGCCAATGCACCAGACCCGATTTTCATTCCAGGCCTCGCAAACATGTTCCAGCCCTCTCCCTGGCGTGCCGACTTCCCCGCCATCGCCGCCCTGCAACGGCAGCACCAGACCTATCTGGACAGCGCCGCCACCACCCAGAAGCCGCAAGCCTTGCTCGATGCCCTGAGCCATTACTACGGCCATGGCGCGGCCAACGTGCACCGTGCCCAGCATTTGCCTGGTGCGCTGGCGACCCAGGCCTTCGAAGCCAGCCGCGACAAGGTCGGCGCCTGGCTCAATGCCGCAGACTCGCGGCAGATCGTGTTCACCCACGGCGCCACCTCGGCACTGAACCTGCTGGCCTATGGCCTGGAGCACCGCCTGGAAGCCGGTGACGAAATTGCCGTCAGTGCCCTGGAGCACCATGCCAACCTGTTGCCCTGGCAACAGCTGGCGCACCGGCGCAACCTGCGCCTGGTGGTGCTGCCACTGGATGCCCATGGTCGTATCGACCAGGACCAGGCACTGCAGCTGATCGGCCCACGCACCCGGGTGCTCGCCATCAGCCAGCTGTCCAACGTGCTGGGTACCTGGCAGCCGCTGCCAGCGCTATTGGCCCATGCCCGCGCCCAGGGCGCGCTGACTGTGGTCGATGGCGCCCAGGGCGTGGTGCATGGCCGCCATGACGTGCAGCAACTGGGGTGCGACTTCTATGTGTTTTCCAGCCACAAGCTGTACGGTCCGGACGGCGTCGGCGTGCTCTATGGCCGCAGCCAGGCTCTGCAGTTGTTGCGCCACTGGCAGTTCGGTGGCGAGATGGTGCAGCAGGCCGAGTACCACAGCGCCACTTTCCGCCCCGCCCCCTTGGGCTTCGAAGCGGGTACGCCGCCCATTGCCGGGGTGATCGGCCTGGGCGCGACACTGGACTACCTGGCCAGCCTCGATGCCCATGCGGTCGCAGCGCATGAAGCCAGCCTGCACCAGCACCTGCTGCGTGGCCTGGGCGACCGCGAGGGCGTGCGGGTGTTGGGCGCACCGCAGACGGCCCTGGCCAGTTTCGTCATTGAGGGCGTGCACAACGCCGATATCGCTCACCTGCTGACTGAACAGGGCATTGCCGTGCGTGCGGGTCACCACTGCGCCATGCCACTGCTGAAGGGGCTGGGGCTGGAAGGCGCGATACGGGTATCGCTGGGTTTGTACAACGACAGCGATGACGTGCAGCGTTTCTTCGACGCGCTGGACCAAGGCCTGGAGCTGTTGCGATGAGCCTGCCGGAACAGGCGCACCAAGCGCTGGAAGCGTTTCAACAGGGCAAAGGCTGGGAACAGCGTGCGCGGCTGCTGATGCAGTGGGGTGAACGGCTGGACGCGCTGGATGACACCGAAAAGACCGAGGCCAACCGGGTGCATGGCTGCGAGAGCCTGGTGTGGCTGGTGGCCGAGCAGGTCGAGGGCGTGTGGCGGTTCAAGGCCAGCAGCGATGCCCGCTTGTTGCGTGGGCTGCTGGCGCTGTTGCTGGTGCGGGTGCAGGGACTGGCCAGTGAGGAGCTGGCCGGGCTTGATCTGCGCGAGTGGTTTACCCAGCTCGGGCTGGAACGCCAATTGTCGCCGTCGCGCAGCAATGGGCTGCATGCGGTGTTGCAGCGGATGGCAGAGTTGGCGTCCGACCGCTGAATCGGCGCCGGTTTCTTCGCGGGCCTGCCCGCTCCCACAGGTATGGCATCATGCTTGAGAGAGATGCAATACCTGTAGCGGGCGGGCCTGCGAAGATGCCCACGCGGTCTATTCAGGCTTGACCCGTTCCGACGGCCGGCGCGCTCCGGCCACCAGCTTCTCGATCGCCTTGCTCGCCGCCACCATGCCAAAGGTCGCGGTCACCATCATCACCGCTCCAAAGCCCCCCGAGCAGTCCAGACGCACGCCCTCACCGACAAAGCTCTTCTGCAGGCAAACGCTGCCATCACCCTTGGGGTAACGCAGCTGTTCGCTGGAGAACACGCACGGCACGCCATAGTTGCGGCTGACGTTACGCGAGAAGTTGTAGTCGCGGCGCAGGGTGGAGCGTACCCGCGAGGCCAGCGGGTCGTTGAAGGTCTTGTTCAGGTCGGCGATCTGGATCTGCGTCGGGTCGATCTGCCCGCCCGCACCACCGGTAGTGACAATGGCAATCTTGCGCCGCCGACACCAGGCGATCAGCGCCGCCTTGGCCATGACGCTGTCGATGCAGTCGATCACGCAGTCGAGGTGCTCGGTGATGTATTCGGCCATGGTCTCGCGGGTGACGAAGTCGGCCACCGCATGCACCGTGCACGCCGGGTTGATCGCCCGCAGGCGCTCGGCCATGACCTCGACCTTGGGCCGCCCCACCTGCCCTTCCAGCGCATGGGCCTGGCGGTTGGTGTTGCTGACACAGACATCGTCCAGGTCGAACAGGGTGATTTCGCCCACGCCGCTGCGGGCCAGCGCTTCGGCCACCCACGAGCCCACACCGCCGATACCGACCACGCCCACATGGGCCAGGCCCAGCCGTTGCAGCCCTTGGTCGCCATACAACCGGGCAACGCCGGCAAAGCGTGGATCTTCTGTGCTCATGTTCATACCCCAAAAAACCGGCGCGCATTATATGCCAGTGAGCCCCTGCCCTGCATCGTTAGGAAAGAGACTGCCAACCCTGCTTTAATGTCCTATCACTTCGACATGAATGGACGACGATGTCTTCACGTAAATTCGGCCTGAACCTGGTAGTGGTGCTGGCCATCGCCGCACTGTTCACCGGGTTCTGGGCACTGATCAACCGCCCGGTCTCCGCCCCCGCCTGGCCAGAACAGATCTCTGGCTTTTCGTATTCGCCGTTCCGCCTGGGCGAAAGCCCACAGAAGGGTCAGTATCCCACTGACGACGAAATGCGCCAGGACCTGGAGCAGTTGAGCAAACTGACCGACAGCATCCGTATCTATACCGTGGAAGGCACCCAGGCCGACATCCCGCGCCTGGCTGAGGAGTTGGGCCTGCGGGTAACACTGGGGATATGGATCAGCCCGGACCTGGAGCGCAACGAGCGCGAAATCGCCACGGCCATCCAGTTGGCCAACACGTCGCGTAGCGTGGTGCGGGTGGTGGTCGGCAACGAGGCGCTGTTCCGGGAAGAAGTCACACCGGAAAACCTGATCAAATACCTGGACCGGGTACGCGCAGCTGTAAAGGTGCCCGTGACCACCAGTGAACAATGGCACATCTGGAAGGAACACCCCGAGCTGGCCAGGCACGTCGACCTGATTGCGGCGCACATCCTGCCCTACTGGGAGTTCGTGCCGATGAAGGATTCGGTCGAGTTCGTCCTCGACCGCGCCCGTGAACTGAAGCGCCAGTTCCCGCGCAAACCCCTGCTGCTGTCGGAAGTCGGCTGGCCAAGCAACGGCCGCATGCGCGGTGGTGCCGATGCCACACAGGCCGACCAGGCCATCTACTTGCGCACCCTGGTCAACACCCTCAACCGCCGAGGCTACAACTACTTTGTCATTGAAGCCTATGACCAACCCTGGAAAGCCAGCGACGAAGGCTCGGTAGGCGCCTACTGGGGGGTCTACAACGCCGAGCGCCAGCAGAAGTTCAACTTCGACGGCCCCGTGGTGGCGATCCCGCAGTGGCGGGCCCTGGCAGTGGCGTCTGTGGTGCTGGCAATGATCGCCCTGACGGTGCTGTTCATCGATGGCTCGGCCCTGCGCCAGCGTGGTCGCACCTTCCTGACGTTCATCACCTTCCTGTGCGGGTCGGTACTGGTGTGGATCGCCTACGACTATAGCCAGCAGTACAGCACCTGGTTCAGCCTGACCGTGGGCGTGCTGCTGGCCCTTGGCGCGTTGGGCGTGTTCATCGTGCTGCTCACCGAGGCCCACGAACTGGCCGAGGCGGTATGGATACACAAGCGCCGGCGCGAGTTCCTGCCCGTGCAGGCAGACAGTGCCTACCGGCCCAAGGTTTCGGTGCATGTGCCGTGCTACAACGAGCCACCTGAGATGGTGAAACAAACCCTCGACGCCCTGGCCGCCCTGGACTACCCCGACTACGAAGTGCTGGTGATCGACAACAACACCAAGGACCCGGCCGTTTGGGAGCCGCTCAAGGCCCACTGCGAGAAGCTTGGCGAGCGCTTCAAGTTCTTCCACGTCGCGCCTCTGGCCGGCTTCAAGGGCGGTGCACTGAATTACCTGATCCCGCACACGGCCAAGGACGCCGAAGTGATCGCGGTAATCGACTCGGACTACTGCGTCGACCGCAACTGGCTCAAGCACATGGTGCCGCACTTCGCTGACCCGAAAATTGCCGTGGTGCAATCACCGCAGGATTACCGCGACCAGCACGAAAGCGCCTTCAAGAAGCTGTGCTACAGCGAGTACAAGGGCTTCTTCCACATCGGTATGGTCACCCGCAACGACCGTGACGCGATCATCCAGCACGGCACGATGACCATGACCCGGCGCAGTGTGCTGGAAGAACTGGGCTGGGCCGAGTGGTGCATCTGCGAGGACGCCGAACTGGGCCTGCGCGTGTTCGAGAAAGGCCTGTCAGCCGCCTACGCCCACAACAGCTACGGCAAGGGCCTGATGCCTGACACCTTCATCGACTTCAAGAAGCAACGCTTCCGCTGGGCCTACGGCGCCATCCAGATCATCAAGCACCACGCCAGCGCACTGCTGCGCGGCAAAGGCAGCCAGCTGACCCGTGGCCAGCGCTACCACTTCCTGGCCGGCTGGCTACCGTGGATCGCCGATGGCATGAACATCTTCTTCACCATCGGCGCGCTGCTGTGGTCGGCGGCGATGATCATCGTGCCGCATCGGGTCGACCCGCCGCTGATGATCTTCGCCATCCCGCCGCTGGCGCTGTTCTTCTTCAAGGTCGGCAAGATCGTCTTCCTGTACCGCCGAGCGGTGGGGGTGAACCTCAAGGATGCCTTCGCAGCTGCGCTGGCCGGGCTGGCACTGTCGCACACCATCGCCAAGGCGGTTCTGTATGGTTTCTTCACCAGCAGCATGCCGTTCTTCCGCACGCCGAAGAATGCTGACAGCCATGGGTTGCTGGTGGCGATTTCCGAAGCGCGTGAAGAGCTGTTCATCATGGTGCTGCTGTGGGGCGCGGCGCTGGGCATCTACCTGGTTCAGGGGCTGCCGAGCTCGGACATGCGCTTCTGGGTGGCGATGTTGCTGGTGCAGTCGTTGCCATATGTGGCAGCTCTGGTGATGGCATTTCTGTCGTCGCTGCCCAAGCCCGCAGAAAAGGCTGCCGAAGCGCAGCAGGCTTGAAGTTGCCTGGGCTGACCTGTGCAGCCCATTCGCGGGCACGCCCGCTCCCACAGGCCTGGCACAGGCATTCAGAGCTGTGCGGTACCTGGTGGAGCGGGCGTGCCCGCGAATGGGCCGTGCTGCCCGAAATCATTTGATATAAGATAACGCCCCTCAGATTTCCCCGCCTTGCCTTGCCCCGGAGTCCCCCATGACGGCCCCTGCCGAGCTCTCGCCTACCCTTCAACTGGCCTGCGACCTGATCCGTCGCCCCTCGGTCACCCCCGTCGACGCCGATTGCCAGGCGCAGATGATGAACCGTCTGGGTGCCGTAGGCTTCCAGCTGGAGCCGATGCGCATTGAAGACGTCGACAACTTCTGGGCCACCCATGGCAGCCAGGACGGCCCGGTACTGTGTTTTGCCGGCCACACCGACGTGGTGCCTACCGGCCCGGTCCAGCAATGGCAGCATGAACCCTTCGAGGCGCTGATCGACGCCGACGGCATGCTCTGCGGCCGTGGCGCCGCCGACATGAAGGGCAGCCTGGCGTCCATGGTTATCGCCAGCGAGCGCTTCGTGCAGGACTACCCGAACCACCGCGGCAAGGTCGCGTTTCTGATCACCAGCGACGAGGAAGGCCCGGCCCACCACGGCACCAAGGCGGTGGTCGAGCGCCTGAAAGCGCGCAACGAGCGCCTGGACTGGTGCATCGTCGGCGAACCGTCCAGCACCACCTTGCTGGGTGACGTGGTCAAGAACGGTCGCCGTGGTTCGCTGGGCGCCAAGCTGACCATACGCGGCAAACAGGGCCATGTGGCCTACCCGCATCTGGCGCGCAACCCGATCCACCTGGCCGCCCCGGCCCTGGCGGAACTGGCTGCCGAGCACTGGGACGAAGGCAACGCGTTCTTCCCGCCAACCAGCTTCCAGATCTCCAACGTCAATTCCGGCACCGGCGCCACCAACGTGGTCCCGGGCGAGCTGACCGCGCTGTTCAACTTCCGTTTTTCCACCGAGTCCACCGTTGAAGGCTTGCAGGCACGGGTATCGGCGATTCTCGACAAGCATGAACTGGACTGGTCGGTCGACTGGGCGCTGTCGGGCCTGCCGTTCCTGACCGAGCCAGGCGAGCTGCTCGACGCCGTGGCGGCCAGCATCAAGGGCGTCACCGGTCGCGATACCCAGCCCTCCACCAGCGGCGGCACCTCCGATGGTCGCTTCATCGCAACCATGGGCACCCAGGTGGTCGAACTCGGCCCGGTCAACGCTACGATCCACCAGGTTGACGAGCGGATCCTTGCCAGTGACCTCGATCTGCTGACCGAAATCTACTACCAGACCCTGGTCCGGTTGCTCGCCTGATGCTTGCCTGCCCGCTTTGCCAGGCGCCGCTGAGCCGGCTCGACAATGGTGTGGTGTGCCCGGCCGGCCACCGCTTCGACCGCGCCCGCCAGGGTTACCTGAACCTGCTGCCGGTGCAGCACAAGAACAGCCGAGACCCCGGTGACAACCAGGCCATGGTCGAGGCCCGGCGCGACTTTCTCGACGCCGGCCATTACGCGCCAGTCGCCCGCCGCCTGGCCGAGCTGGCCGCCGAGCGCCAGCCAGGCGCCTGGCTGGACATCGGCTGCGGCGAGGGTTACTACACCGCACAGATCGCCCAGGCCTTGCCGGCCGCCGACGGCTATGCGCTGGACATCTCCCGCGAAGCGGTCAAGCGTGCGTGCCGCCGAGCACCGGCGGTCACCTGGATGGTCGCCAGCATGGCCCGCGTGCCGCTGACCGACGCCAGCTGCCAGTTCATCGCCAGCGTTTTCAGCCCGCTTGACTGGGCCGAGGCCAAGCGTTTGCTCAGCCCCGGCGGCGGCCTGATGCGGGTCGGCCCGACCAGCGGCCACCTGATGGAACTGCGTGAAGTGCTCTACGATGAAGTACGCCCTTACGCCGACGACAAGCACCTGGCCCTGGTCCCTGAAGGCATGGCCCATGCACACAGCGAAACCCTCGAGTTCCGCCTGAGCCTGGCCGCGCCCAAGGCCCGCGCCGACCTGTTGGCCATGACCCCACACGGCTGGCGCGCCAGCGCCGAAAAACGTGCCCGGGTGATCGACCAGGCCGAGCCGTTCGAGGTCACGGTTTCCATGCGTTATGACTATTTCGTGCGCCAAGACTGAGCACATCCGGAGCCCTTATGCGTCAACCTGATATCGAGATCTACCTGAAGGACGCCGACGTCGACCACAAGCAGATTGCCGAATGGCTTGCCCAGGCGATCGGCCCGTGCACTGAATGGAAGCAGAAAGGCCATACCTTCAAATGCCAGGCCGGTAACATTCCGGTCACTTGGTTACCCAAGGCTGTAGGGAAATGGAACAGCCTGTACCTGGAAAGCGACCAGACGCCCTGGGTTGATGACGTTGCCTGCGCCCGCGCCGCATTTGCCGCACTGGGTGTGGAAGTGCGCTGCGCGCCGGGTGGCTGGGTTGAGGAAGACGGGGAAGAAGATGCCGACCGCTGGGTCCGCATCAGCGCCGACGGTGAAGAGGAAATCACCTGGCGTACATCATGAAACGGCCGCCTTGCTTGTTTCTGTAGGAGCGGGTTTACCCGCGAACACGGGCTATGCCCGTGACAGCCACCGTGGTGGCTGCTTCGCGGGCAAGCCCGCTCCTACGGCTTGAAACCAGAGGCTCAGAGGCCCACTACGTCTTCGGCTTGCAGGCCTTTCTGGCCCTGCACGCAGGCGTACTCCACCCGCTGCCCTTCGACCAGGGTACGATGCCCCTCACCGCGAATCGCCCGATAGTGGACGAACACATCCGCACCACCTTCGCGCTGAATGAAGCCATAACCCTTGGCATCGTTGAACCACTTTACATTCCCAGTCTCACGAGACGACATCTGAACTACTCCGGATTTTTATTGTGAAGATCGCCTTGCAGGCATGAGGTCACCTGCCCCGTGCCAACGCCGCTTGCCGAAATATCCTGCAAGTGGCAGGCCGAGTATATGACACAGAACAAAAAAAAATGATGACGGCCCCGCTGTTGGCCGAATTTTGCTGAACTTACGCCGATACGGCAGACTAAATAGCAGGATACTCACCTGATAATCACACCCAGGGCACACACCCCATGACCCGTTCCCCCTTGCGCCGCCTGATTTTCGGCGGCCTGCGTCGCCTGTTGTACCTGTGGGTGCGCTCCGAGACCATCAACCAGTCTTCCATGACCCTCAACCTCGACCGCAGCCGGCCGGTGTTCTACGCACTGCCCTCGCCCGCGCTCACCGACCTGGCCGTGCTCGACCACGAGTGCACCAAGGCGGGGCTGCCGCGCCCGGTGCTGCCGGTAGCCGTCGGCCCACTGCAGGAACCCGCCGGGTTCTTCTACCTGACCCCCGACCCGGACTGGCTCGGCCGCCAGGACAAAAGCGGCGCCCCGCCCACGCTCGAGCGCCTGGTGGCTGCCGTCAGCCAGCATGCCGAAGAAGATGCGCAGATCATTCCTGTCAGCGTGTTCTGGGGCCAGACCCCGGCCAGCGAGTCCAGCCCCTGGAAGCTGCTGTTCGCCGACAGCTGGGCGGTAACCGGGCGCCTGCGCCGGCTGCTGACCGTACTGATCCTCGGGCGCAAGACCCGGGTACAGTTCTCCGCGCCAATCCACCTGCGCGAACTGGTGCAGCACAACAAAGGCCACGAGCGCACCGTGCGCATGGCACAGCGCCTGATGCGCGTGCACTTTCGCAACCTCAAGACGGCGGTCATCGGCCCGGACATCTCGCACCGACGCACCCTGGTCAAAGGCCTGGTCCATGCCCCGCAAGTGCGCCAGGCGATTGCCGACGAAGCACAGCGCGAGAACCTGCCGCTGGCCAAAGCCGAGGCCCAGGCACTGCGCTATGGCAACGAGATAGCCTCGGACTACACCTATACCGCCATCCGCTTCCTCGAAGTGGTGCTCAGCTGGTTCTGGAACAAGATCTACGACGGCATCAAGGTCAACCACATCGAACAGGTGCAGGGTATCGCCCCTGGCCATGAAGTGATCTATGTGCCGTGCCACCGCAGCCACATCGACTACCTGCTGCTGTCGTACCTGCTGTTCCGCAACGGCCTCACTCCGCCGCACGTGGCTGCAGGCATCAACCTCAACATGCCGGTGGTGGGTAACCTGCTACGCCGTGGTGGCGCCTTCTTCATGCGCCGCACGTTCAAGGGCAACCCGCTTTACACGGCGGTGTTCAACGAGTACCTGCATACCCTGTACACCAAGGGCTTCCCGGTCGAGTACTTCGTCGAAGGCGGCCGCTCGCGTACGGGGCGCATGTTGCAGCCGCGCACCGGGATGCTGGCCATTACCCTGCGCAGCTTCCTGCGTTCGTCGCGTACGCCAATCGTGTTCGTGCCGGTGTACATCGGCTACGAACGCGTGCTTGAAGGTCGTACCTACCTGGGCGAACTGCGCGGCGCCAGCAAGAAGAAGGAGTCGGTGTTCGACATCTTCAAGGTGTTCGGCGCACTCAAGCAGCGCTTTGGCCAGGTCTACGTGAACTTCGGCGAACCCATCCGCCTGGCTGGTTTCCTCGACCAGCAGCAGCCCGGCTGGCGTGAACAGGATCACGGTCCGCAGTACCGTCCGGACTGGCTCAACGCTACCACCGCCCGCCTGGGAGAAACCGTGGCCCGTCACCTCAACGAGGCAGCCGCCATCAACCCGGTCAACCTGGTGGCCCTGGCACTGCTGTCCACCAGCCGCCTTGCCCTGGACGAACGCGCCCTGGCCCGCGTACTCGACCTGTACCTGGCGCTGCTGCGCCAAGTGCCCTACTCGCCCCACACCACCCTGCCCGAGGGCGACGGCCAGGCATTGATCGAACATGTACGCAGCATGAACCTGGTGGCCGAGCAGAAGGACGCCCTGGGCCGCATCCTCTATCTGGATGAAGGCAATGCGGTACTGATGACCTATTACCGCAACAACGTGCTGCACATCTTCGCCCTGCCGGCGCTGCTGGCCAGCTTCTTCCTCAGCAGTTCACGCATGAGCCGTGAACTGCTGGGCCAGTATGTGCACGCGCTGTACCCGTACCTGCAGGCCGAACTGTTCCTGCGCTGGACGCCAGAACAGCTGGACGAAGTAATCGACCAATGGCTGGTCGCGTTGGTGGAACAGGGCTTGCTGCGCCAGGACAACGATCTGTACGTGCGCCCGGCGCCCAGTTCGCGGCAGTTCGTGTTGCTGACCCTGCTCGCCCGCACCATCACCCAAACCCTGCAGCGCTTTTACATGGCCACCTCGCTGCTGATCAACAGCGGGCAGAACAGCCTGAGCGCCGAAGCGCTGGAAGACTTGTGCGTGATGATGGCCCAGCGCCTGTCGATCCTGCATGGCCTGAACGCTCCGGAGTTCTTCGACAAGACGCTGTTCCGCCACTTCATCCAGACCTTGCTCGAGCAAGGCGTGCTGCACGCCGACGCGCAAGGCAAGCTGGGTTATCAGGACAAGCTTGGCGAGCTGGCCGAGGGCGTGGCCAAGCGTGTGCTGTCGGCCGAGCTGCGCCTGTCGATCCGCCAGGTGGCCCTGCACCGTGACGACGGGCTGGAAACTTCGGCCCTCTAACGGTTCATCGGTCGGGAAAATCCGCTAAAGTCCCTGGGGTTGGCCACAAGCCAGCTCCAAGGACACCGGAGATTCCATGAAAAAGCTCTTTATGCTGTGTTGCGCATCCCTGCTTGCAGCCTGTTCCAGCCAAAACCCACACAGCCAGGCCAGCCTGGACGGTGAAGTCTTCTACCTGCAGCGTATTGCCCTGCCGCCTGCCGCCACCCTGAGCGTGGAACTGCAGGATGTATCGCTGATGGACGCCCCTGCCGTAACCCTGGCGCGCCAGGCCGGCCCGGTCAAAGGCAACGTACCACTGCCGTTCCATCTCACCTATGACCCCGCGCAGGTCAAGCCTGGCCACCGCTATGCGGTGAGCGCGCGCATCGAGCTGAATGGCAAGTTGCTGTTCATCAACACCGAACACCACGCTGTCGCGCTCGATGGCAGTGACCCGCAATCGGTACGCATCAAGGTAGACCAGGTTCGCTGATACCCGTACTCATCCGTTTACAAGGAAAGCTTCATGATCCGCACTTCCCTGCGCTTCACCACCCTGTGCGCCGGCCTGCTGCTGTCGGCCAGCGCCCTGGCCCTGTCGCTCGGCGACCTCAGCCAGAAAGACGCCACCGGCGGCCTGAAGGACGCCCTGACCCAAGGTGCGCAACTGGCCGTCAAGCAACTGAGCACCCCAGGCGGCTTCAGCAACAACCCGGACGTGCGCATCGAGCTGCCAGGCAACCTGGGCAAAGCTGCCAAGGCGATGAAAATGTTCGGCAAGGGTGAACAGGTCGAAGCCCTGGAAACCAGCATGAACAAGGCCGCCGAGGCTGCCGTGCCGCAGGCCCAGGCAATTCTGGTGGAGGCCGTGAAGAACATGAGCGTGACCGATGCCAAGGGCATTCTCAGCGGCGGTGACGACTCGGCCACCCAGTACCTGAACAAGAGCAGCCGCGAGCAGATCCGCGCCAAGTTCCTGCCAATCGTCAAGCAGGCCACCGACAAGGTTGGCGTGGCCCAGCAGTACAATGCCTTCGCCGCCCAGGCCAAAGGCCTGGGGCTGGTCAAGGATGACGCCAATATCGAGAACTACGTGACCGAGAAGGCGCTGGATGGCCTGTTCGAGATGATCGGCAAGCAGGAGCAGAGCATTCGCCAGAATCCGGCAGCCGCAGCTACCAGCCTGGCCAAGAAGGTTTTCGGCGCGCTGTAGGAGCGGGTTCACCCGCGAAAGGGCCGGGCCTGCTGGCCAATTTTCACCAGCCGCTCACCGTTGCTGCCGCCACCGTATTCGCGGGTAAACCCGCTCCTACACGGCGGCGGGGTTGGACACAGGCCGTTGTAGGAGCGGCCTTCAGCCCTTCTTCACCCTGAACCACGCCGCATACAGCGCTGGCAGGAACAGCAGTGTAAGCACCGTGGCCACGATCAACCCGCCCATGATCGCCACCGCCATCGGCCCGTAGAACACACTACGCGACAACGGGATCATGGCCAGCACCGCCGCCAGCGCGGTCAGCACGATCGGCCGGAAGCGCCGCACGGTGGCCTCGATGATCGCCTGCCAACGCTCCATCCCCGCTGCGATGTCCTGCTCGATCTGGTCCACTAGGATCACCGAGTTGCGCATGATCATCCCCGCCAGGGCAATGGTGCCGAGCATGGCGACAAAGCCAAACGGCTGGCGGAACACCAGCAGGAACAGGGTCACACCAATCAGCCCCAGCGGCGCGGTGAGGAACACCATCACCGTGCGCGAGAAGCTGCGCAGCTGGATCATCAACAAGCTCAGCACTACCACGACGAACAGTGGCATACCGGCATTCACCGATTTCTGCCCACGCTCGGAGTCCTCCACTGTGCCGCCCACCTCCAGCAGATAGCCATCGGGCAGCTTGGCGCGGATGTCCTGCAAGGTCGGCAGAATCTGTTTCACCAGCGTCGCCGGCTGCTCCTGATCGTAGATGTCGGCGCGCACGGTCACCGTCGGCAAGCGGTTGCGGTGCCAGATGATGCCTTCTTCAAAGCCGTACTCCAGGGTCGCCACCTGCGACAGCGCCACGCTTTGGCCATTGTCGGTAGGCAACGCCAGGCTACCCAGGTTGCCCAGGTCACTGCGCTCCTGGAGGGTGCCGCGCAGCAGGATCTCGATCAGCTCATTGTCCTCGCGGTACTGGCTGACCGTGGTGCCGATCAGCGAGCTTTGCAGGAAACTGGCCAGGTGCGCGGTGCTTACGCCCAGCGCCCGGGCGCGGTCCTGGTCGATTTCGAGGAACACCGCCTTGCTGGGTTCCTCCCAGTCCAGGTGCACGTTCACCACATGCGGGTTCTCGCGCACTTTGTCAGCCACTTCACGGGCCAGTGCACGGGCCTTCTCGATATGCTCGCCAGTGACCCGGAACTGCACCGGGTAGCCCACGGGCGGGCCATTCTCCAGGCGCGTGACCCGGGCACGCAGGTCGGGGAACTGCTGGTCCACAGTGCTGATCAGCCAACTGCGCAGGCGCTCGCGGTCCTCCATAGACTTGGCCAGCACCACGAACTGGGCAAAGCTGGCTGCCGGCAGTTGCTGGTCCAGCGGCAGGTAGAAGCGCGGCGAACCGGTGCCCACATAGGCCACGTAGTTGTCGATACCGTCCTGCTGCTTGAGCAGCGCCTCCAGCTGCTTGACCCGCTTGGCGGTATTGGCCAGCGAGGCGCCTTCGGCCAGCTTCAGGTCAACCATCAACTCCGGGCGCCCGGAGGCCGGGAAGAACTGTTGGGGCACGAAGCGGAACAGCAGGATGCTGCCGATAAAGGCGGCAACGGTCAGCAGGATCACCGTCTTGCGCCGCCGTACGCACCACTCCACCAGCCGTCGCACACGCTGGTAGAACGGGGTGGCGTAGGGGTCTGGCGCATGGCCGTCCTTGCCATGGCGTGCGGCATGCAGCTTGGCCAGGTCGGGTAGCAGGCGCTCGCCCAGGTAAGGCACGAACACCACAGCCACCACCCACGAGGTCAGCAGAGCGATGGTCACCACCTGGAAGATCGACCGGGTGTATTCGCCCGTGCTGGAGGCTGCGGTGGCAATCGGCAGAAAGCCTGCTGCCGTGATCAGCGTACCGGTGAGCATCGGGAAGGCCGTACTTGTCCAGGCATAGCTTGCTGCCTTGAGGCGGTCGTAGCCCTGCTCCATCTTGATCGCCATCATCTCCACGGCAATGATCGCGTCGTCCACCAGCAAGCCAAGGGCCAGCACCAGTGCGCCGAGGGAAATCTTGTGCAGGCCGATGCCGAAGTAATGCATGGCGGCAAAGGTCATGGCCAGCACCAGCGGAATGGCCAGCGCCACCACCAGGCCGGTGCGCAGGCCCAGCGAGAAGAAGCTCACCAGCAGCACAATGACCAGCGCCTCGACCAGCACCTGGACGAACTCCCCCACGCCAGCCTTCACCGCCGCAGGTTGATCCGAAACCTTGCGCAGCTCCATGCCGGCCGGCAGGCTGTGCGCCAGGCGCTCGAACTCGCCTTCCAGGGCCTTGCCCAGAACCAGGATATCGCCACCGTCTTTCATCGACACTGCCAGGCCAATGGCATCCTCGCCCATGAAGCGCATGCGTGGTGCGGGTGGGTCGTTGAAGCCACGGTGCACCTCGGCGACATCGCCAATCCGGAAGGTGCGATCACCCACGCGAATGGGGAACTGACGGATCTGCTCGACGCTGTCGAAACGCCCGCTCACCCGCAGATGCAGGCGCTCGCTGGGCGTCTCGAAGAAACCGGCGGTGCTCACCGCGTTCTGCTCTTGCAACGCCTTCTGTACGGCTTCCAGCGGCACGCCGAGGGTGGCCAGCTTGAGGTTGGACAGCTCGATCCAGACTTTCTCGTCCTGCAGGCCGATCAGCTCGACCTTGCCCACATCCTTGACCCGCTGCAGCTGGATCTGGATACGGTCGGCGTAGTCCTTGAGCACCGCATAGTCAAAGCCTTCGCCAGTCAGCGCATAGATATTGCCGAAGGTGGTGCCGAACTCGTCGTTGAAGAACGGGCCCTGGATCTCCGGCGGCAAGGTGTGGCGAATGTCCGCAACCTTCTTGCGGATCTGGTACCACAACTCGGGGATGTCCTTGGAATGCAGCGAGTCGCGGGCCATGAAGGTGACCTGCGATTCGCCGGGGCGGGAGAATGAGACAATCCTCTCGTACTCACCGGTTTCCATCAGCTTCTTCTCGATGCGCTCGGTCACCTGCCGCGCCACTTCTTCGGCGCTGGCGCCTGGCCACAGGGTGCGGATGACCATGGCCTTGAAGGTGAATGGCGGGTCCTCGCTCTGGCCAAGCTTGGTGTACGACATGGCGCCAATGGCCGCCAGCAGAATCATCAGGAACAGGACGATCTGGCGGTTGCGCAGCGCCCAGGCAGAAAGGTTGAAACCCATCGGGACTTACTCCTTGGCCGCCAGGTTCACTACACGGTTGCTGCGGTCCACAGGGCGTACCTCCTGGCCCTCGCGCAGTACATGGCCACCAGCGGCAACCACCCAGTCACCCGGGTCCAGGCCTTCGAGCACCGGCACACTGTCGCTGCCATACGCCCCCAGCCGCACCGTCGCCCGCTCCAGGCGGCTTTCCTTGTTCACCCGCCAGACATAGGCCTGACCGTTTTCCGCAGTCACTGCCGACAGCGGTACCGACAGCGGGATCAGCCCATCCTTGGCGATGAACACCCGGGCGCTCTGGCCCAGCTCAGCCGGAACGGCGGCCGTGGTAAAGGCGACGCGCGCCGCGAACGTGCGCGAACGCGGGTCGGCAGCCGGTGACAGCTCGCGAATGCGCCCCTGGAAACGCGCCTGCGGGTGCGACCACAGCTCCACGCTCACCGGTTGGCCCACAGCGAAGCGGGCGAACTGCTGCTCCGGCAGGCCGATGGCCACTTCTCGCTCGCCATCGGCGGCGAGGGTAAACACGGTCTGCCCGGCGGCGACCACCTGGCCCACTTCAACCTGGCGCTTGGCGATCACCCCGGCCTGCGGCGCACGCAGCACGGCATATTCGGCCTGGTTGCCAGCCACATCGAACTCGGCCTTGGCCTGCTTCAGACGGGCAAGGCCTGCGCGGTAGAGGTTTTCGGCATTGTCGTACAGGGAATGGCTGACCATCTGCCGTTCCAGCAGCTTCTGGTAGCGGTCGCGCTCGGCGCGCACCAATGCCAGGTTGGCCTCGGCAGCCGCCAGTTGGGCGCGATTGGCTTCAAGTTGCAGGCGCACGTCCTGCGGGTCCAGCTCGGCCAGCGGCTGATCGGCCTTGACCCGCTGCCCCTCCTCCACCAGGCGCTTGCTAACCTTGCCGCCAATGCGGAAGGCCAGCTCCGGCTCGAAGCGCGCGCGCACTTCGCCGGGGTAACTGTCGGCAGCGGCTTCGGCCGGCTGCGGCTGCGCCACCAGCGCCGGGCGCGGCGCAGCGGGTGGGGCGGCTTCCTGGCCACATGCCGCCAGAAGCAGGGCAGCAGCGGCGGGCAGAGCGATGGACAAGGCATGGCGCAACATGATGAATCCTTTCGCGGAGTGCACATTTAATATTTGTACTGACGGGTATATTAAATCAGCGCAACGATGCCGGGAAGGGTGTGCGCGGGTTTTTCAAGCGTGCGGTGAGCAGGTAATGCAGCCTGGCTTTCGCCGGATGGCGCCTGACCCGTTAAGATGGTGATCCTTCAACCAGATGCAGACCACAATGTCCAACGACGCACCCATCGGCCCGGGCCGGCCCAAGGACCTGGCCAAGCGCGAGGCAATTCTCGAAGCGGCCAAGACGCTGTTCCTCAGCCTTGGCTACGCCAACACCAGCATGGATGCGGTCGCTGCGGCGGCAGGTGTTTCAAAGCTCACCGTGTACAGCCACTTCACCGACAAGCAGACCCTGTTCTGCTCGGCGGTCATGGCCACCTGCCAGATCCAGTTGCCTGATCTGTTGTTCGAGTATCCCGAGGGGGTACCGGTGGAAGAAGTGCTGCTGACGATTGCCCGCAACTTCCAGGCGCTTATCAGCAGTGACGAAGCGATCAAGCTCAGCCGCCTGATCATGGCCCAGGGCAGCCTGGACCCGAGTTTTGGCGAGTACTTCTACGAAGCCGGGCCCAAGCGCGTGCTCGCTGGCATGGAAGCGCTACTGCGCGGGGCACATGAGCGCGGACTGCTGCGCATCGACAACCCGCTGCGCGCTGCGGAGCACTTCTTCTGCCTGGTCAAAGGGGCACCGGATTACCGGTTGTTGCTAGGTTGCGCGGGGCCGCTGGAGGGCGATGAAGCCGAGGCGCATGTGCGCGAGGTGGTAAGAGTATTCTTGCGGGCTTTCCATCCTGAAAACACCTATCACGCCCCCCGATAGGAGCGGGTTTACCCGCGAAGGGCCGGGCCTACCGGCCAATTTCCACCTGCCGTTCACCGTTGCAGCCACCACCGTACTCGAGGGTAAACCTCCACACTGATCGGTGGTGGACACACATCGGGGGCTGGATACAAGCCAATCCTGCACGGACCACGCTCGCCAATCAGCCAGAGCCCGTTTAACCGACACGCCCACCTAGCATTTTTGCCAGTAGCCAACCATGCAATTCGTCCGCAAGCTTGTATTTAATCTACCAATATAAGCACGCCCCCATGAAAGCTCAAAAACTGAAGATCTTTTACAAAGACAATAAGCTGTCAACTTTGTATACAAGCAGCGCTCAGCAGACCGTGCTCAGCGCCAGTAACCTAAACCTATGCGAAATGATAAGCCTACCTTCGCAAGCGAGCCTCTTGGCCACTGACACACAAGCGTCAACCATCAACATGGTTTCAGAAAGCCAGACGACCATTACTTACGGCCCCTACGGCAATGACAGCAGCCCGCCGGCCAATACATTGTTATCTCGATTCACAGGCCAGAGCTGGTTACCCTCTGCCATAGGCTACTTGCTGGGTAATGGTCATCGCCTGTTCAATCCAGGACTGATGCGCTTTCACAGTCCAGATAGCTGGTCGCCATTTGAAAGGGGGGGAATTAATGCTTACGCTTACTGCATCAATGATCCTATTAACAGATCGGATCCTAGCGGCATGTATTCGATAGTAAAACTCATGAAGGGAGGATACAGCGTAAAAAAAATTTCTTCCCGCTTGGATCAACAAAACCCCAGTCTCACACGCCGAGAATACAAAATACTTCAAAATCACATTACGGCCCAAAAAGCTAAAGGAGCGAAAGAAACAAAAGCCCACGACAACAAAACAAGAAACGAAGGTGACCAAAGAATTCTCAACGCTACCCTCCAAGAATCCATATTAACGAGACTTACGCCTGTAAAAATCAAGGGCAAAACGCGATACATCGGTTCGATAGACCACAGGGATTCAATCAACTCGATAGACTTACCATCCTGGGAAGATCTAAACGACAGATTTGAAAAAATCAAAGCTTTAGGCATGAGCGACATTGCCTCTACCTCCGCTACCTTCTTAGGGACCTGGCCGAGAAACAGGCCACCATCGCAAAACCTCCTTAATTTCACAGGTAATTACATCAACCGGGAAGTAAATAGACTCCGCAATATCGCAAATTGGTCTTAAGGCGAAGCTAACAAAGTGATTTCACAGTTGCGCTCAGGCCTTCAGCGCCTTCTTCGGATATATGTCATACCGGCTCGACTTGCCTTCCAGGCTATGGCTGGGCTTGGGCCCATCGATGATCGGCGCCTTGCGCGGCCGCTTCACCACCACCCGGTGGCTGGCCAGCGCCAGGGCGGCTTCGAGCAGCGCCGGGGCATCCAGGTCATCGCCCACCAAGGGCCGGAACACGCGCATTTCCTTTTTCACCAGGGCGCTCTTGTCCCGGTGCGGGAACATCGGGTCGAGGTAGATCACCTGCGGCGCCTCCCCTTCCCAGGCGCGCATGCGCTCAATGGCGTTGCCGGTCAGCAGGCGCATGCGCCCGACAATCGGGCCCACTTCTTCGTCCGCTCGCGCCCGCGCCAGGCCGTCCTCCAACAGCGCGGCAATCAGCGGCTGGCGCTCGATCAGGGTCATCTGGCAGCCAAGGCTGGCCAGCACGAACGCGTCCTTGCCCAGCCCCGCCGTGGCATCCAGCACCTGCGGCCGGATACCTTGGGCAATGCCCACAGCCTTGGCGATCATCTGCCCGTTGCCACCGCCAAACTGGCGGCGATGCGCAGCCTGGCCTTCGACGAAGTCGACACGCACCGGCCCGGGCGCCTGCGGCCCCAGTTGCTGAATCTGCAAGCCGTCGGCGCCCACCTGCACAGCGAAGCCGGCGGTATCGTCCTGCAGCGGCAGGCTCAGGCGTTCAGCCCACGCCTTGGCCTGTTGCGCATATTCAGCTGTCATCGCCTCGACCCTGATACCCGTGCCTTGCTCTTCCATCGTTCACACCCGAAAAATCAAACCAAGCCCTTAATGAATCGGCAACCACGGCCGATACAGGCAATATCCCGCTATTCTGCCAGAGCACAGCGCGCACGACTGCCATGTCAGATACTCTTCCCATCGGCTTGACCTATTTGTCGCCTGTCGGCAACTACAGTCAGCACAACACCCAGGCACTCGGGGGCGTCAGCCACCTGTGGCAGGATTTCTTTGCCCGGGCGATGGCCGAGCAGCAGGAAGAGCCCGTAGACGGCGTCAGCCAGTCGTTCGTGCAGTACGACCAGGACAGCGGTGAACCCATCGGCGGCGCCCGTGCACTGGCGTTGATCGACGCCCAGCGCGCCTGCCCGGTGCAAGACACCGTGGTGGCACCGCCCGAGCCGCTGTTCCTGCCCAAGGCCGAGCTCGAGGCCAAGCTGCTACCACCCGCGCCCGAGCCGTTCAGTGCCATTGAACTGATCGAGCAGCAGCGCCAGCTCGACATCAACAACAGCTGGCTGCGTCCGGTGGTAATGAGCCAGGGCCAGCCCATTGCCGAGCCCGGCCCTGGCCCCACGCCACGGTCACTATTCCTGCCCATTGCCGAGTTCGAGACGAACCTGCTGGACCCGGCGCCCGAACCGTTCGACGACGCCACCCTGGCCAAGCAGCAGAATGACCTGGAGTTCGACATCCACTGGGCGCGCCCAGTGGTGCTGAACAACGTGCGCGCGTACGCCTGTGGCTAACGACAGATCTGCCAGCGCCCCATGTCCAGGTGAAAGTGGTTGCGGTGCGCAGCGTTGTAATCCGGCCCCAGTACCGTACTGAAGCTCTCGCAAGCCGCCCGCTGCACCCGACGCAGGAATTCGGCCTTCTGCCCACCCGCCTGCCAGTCACGCGCCAGCACGATCCGCTGGCCGTCCTGCAGACGGAAACCGCTGATGTCCAGCGCATTGGCCGTGGCGTGCTGGCTCAAACGGCCCTGCTTACGGTGGTAGACATTGCGGCAGGCAAAGCTGCCCAGGTGATCGACCTGCGTCACCGGTTGCCCAAACACCTCCTGCGCCGCCGGCTGCAAGCCATGGTTCTCGAACAGTGCATAGGCCACCGCCAGCGGGCAACTGGCCAGAAAACTGCTGCTCAACCGCGCCTGGCCGCCCTCGATGCGCCATACGTTCTGCAACGGGCAGTTGGCCGAGGCCGGGCTGTCGGCTTGTGGCCGGTAACGCAGGTGGCTGGTTTCCAGCGCCTGCCGGCACAGCGCTGGGTCATCGCGCAAGCGTGACAGTTTGTAGGGGGTCAGCAGGTTGGGCGGTTGGCGCACGTCCAGCGGCGTCCAGGGGTTCCACAGGGCAGGCAGGCGCCAGCCAAAGTGCCAGGCCAGGCCGGCCACCGTCAGCAGGCCGACCAGTAGCGCCAGCAATGCCCGCATCAGCGGCGGAACAGGTCGTTCAGCTGGGCAAACGGCATTGCCTGCTCACCGTAGCCGAACGTGCCCTCATCGCGAATTTCCAACGCGGCTCGGTGAAAGGCCCCGAGTGCAGCACGGGCCAGCGAGGAGCCCACGCTGATGCGACGCACGCCCAGGTCCTGCAACTGGTTGACGTTGAGCGGCACGCCCGCCGTGCCCATCAGCACATTCACAGGGCGCGGTGCGACTGCCTGCACCACGGCACGGACTTCCTCCACGGTACGCAGCCCCGGGGCGTAGAGCACGTCTGCACCGGCTTCGGCATAGGCTTGCAGGCGCAAGATGGTGTCGTCGAGGTCCATGCGCCCGTGTAGCAGGTTTTCTGCCCGGGCACACAAGGTGAACGGGAACGGCAGGCTTCGCGCAGCCTGCACGGCGGCGCGCACCCGCTCCACGGCCAGCCCGAAGTCATAGATGGGCGCATCACTGCGGCCACTGGCATCTTCGATGGAGCCGCCCACCAGGCCGACTTCGGCGGCACGCAGAATGGTCTGGGCACAGTCTTCGGGCAAATCGCCAAAGCCGTTTTCCAGATCGGCGGCCACCGGCAGCGCAGTGGCGTCGACGATCTCGCCGGCATTGTCCAGTGTATCGTCCAGGCTCAAGGCGCCTTCGGCGTCTGGCCGGCCCAGGCTGAAGGCCAAGCCGGCACTGGTGGTAGCCAGTGCCTCGAAACCCAGGCTGGCGAGCAACTTGGCGGAGCCGGCATCCCACGGGTTGGGGATGACGAACGCGCCCTCGCGCTCGTGTAACGCCTTGAAGGCCTCAGCTCGCAGGGTTTGCACATCCATGGTTCAACCTCCGGCAGTCAGGGAAAGGTCAGAGTAGCCCCAATTGTTCGACCTCAGGGGCGCGCGGCAATTCCGGCAAAGGTGCCAGGCCAGGCAGGCGCGCCATCAGGCGCTGATGGAAACGCTGGGCCAGCGCCGCAGCCAGGCGATTGTCCGAGGTGTGCAGGAAGATATAGGGATTGCGGCCTTCTTCAATCCAGGCGGCGACTTTTTCTACCCAAGGGCTGAGGAAGGTGTGATTGGCCTCCAGTTCCGGATGGCCGATGAAGCGAACCTGCGGATGCTGGCTGAAGGCTGCGGGCCGCGGTGGCACCTTGGGTTTCTTCGACTGCGCATGCAGCACGGCAGGGTCGCGCGAGGTGCAACTGAACAACGCACGGGGGTCGAGGCAGATGCGCTCCACACCGCGTTCGTGCAACAGGCGGTTGAGCAGGCGTTCTTCCTCACCCTTGGCAAAAAAGGCCTGGTTGCGCACTTCCACGGCCACCGGCACGGCGATCTGATCGAGGAAGTGACAAAGCTCACCCAGGCGCGCCGGGCCGAACTGGGCCGGCAACTGCAGCCAGTAGGGTGATACGCGCTGGCCCAGCGGGGCCATCAGCCGGGTGAAGTCGAAGGCAGGCTCAAGCTGGTCACGTAGGTCGCCCTCATGGCTGACATCCCGCGGAAACTTGGCAGTGAAGCGAAAGTGCTCGGGCATGACTTGCGCCCAGCGGGCAATGGTCCCGGGCGCGGGACGTGCATAGAAAGTGGTGTTGCCTTCGACGGCGTTGAAGACCTGACTGTAGAAGCCAAGCATTTGATTACTGTTGGCGTCAGCGGGGTACAGGTAGTCGCGCCAGGCGTTTTCGCTCCACGACGGGCAACCGAGAAAGTAAGGCAGTGGTGACGGATTCATCCATCAAATGTACAGGTCGAGCCCCAGTACTTCCATGTCCCAGTCGGTAAAACCGGCAGTGCTCAGGTAGCTGGCCAGTGCGGTGGCGGTGCGGCGGTCACGGGCACGAGGGAAAACCATGTCCTGCTGCCGGGCTGGCAGTCCACCACCAGGGCGGCGGGTGGTGGTTTCCTGCGGGGCGGCTTCTGCCTCCTCGATTACCTCGGCATCGTCGATGGCCTGGTCACGCACCGCTGCTTTGCGCGAGGTGCGCTTGAGCGGGTAGGACTGCGATGAGAAACCGTCGATACGCATGGCATGAGCACTCAGGACCAATGATGGCAATTTAGCAGCATCAGGGTTCCGTCGCTAATGCTTGAGTGATAACTGGACCACAGATCGCGAAAAAGGTTTTAGCGTGTTCGGCGATAACCGACGAACAGCACTCAGTGCTTCTTGGGCGTGGCTACATTATCGCGCAGATAAACCGGCTGCGCCTGCTCGGCGACGATTGCCTCGCCACGCGCCCAGGCGAAGGTGGCCAGGCTGAGGACGTCCAGGGCATTGGGCAAGGCGCCAGGGTTGCTCGCGGCCACCTGAACCGCCAAGCGCTCGGCATAGCCCCATCCGGTACCGGCACCGAACCACTCGCCATTGCTGCCTGCCGGCAGCGCCACCTGCTCGGGCGGTAACACGGCTTCACGGCCGACCAGGCGCATTTCGCCCGCCGTGGCTTGGTAGCAACCCCAGTACACTTCATCCATGCGTGCATCAATGGCCGCTGCCACCTGCTGCACACCATGCTCGCGCAATGCACCCTGGGCCAGTGCGGCCAGGTTGGACACCGGCAGCACCGGGCGTTCGAGGGCAAAGGCCAGGCCTTGCACCACACCGATGGCAATACGCACGCCAGTGAACGCGCCCGGGCCACGGCCAAAGGCAATGGCATCCAGCGCATTCAGTGCCACGCCAGAGTCGGCCAGCAGTTGCTTGATCATCGGCAGCAGCTTCTGGGCATGCATGCGCGGGATCACCTCGTAGTGGCTGGTTACCTTGCCGTCATGCAGCAGCGCGACGGAACAGGCTTCGGTGGCGGTATCCAGGGCCAGCAGGGTGGTCATCGAACGGGTATCCAGGTGCGAATGAAAAAGAGCGGCAGTATAGAGCAGCAGCGGCGTTGTGTCCCGAGGGGGCCGCTGTGCGGCCTACAAACGACAACGGCCCGCAAGCGGGCCGTTGTCGAGGTGCGTCAGGCGCCGGTTCAGCTCAGGGCTGCCAGGACCTTGGCGGTGATGGCTTCAACCGAGCCGACACCTTCGATGTGGCTGTACTTCGGCTTGCCGCCATTGGCAGCCGACAGCTTCTGGTAGAAATCCACCAGCGGCTTGGTCTGGCTGTGGTAGACCGACAGGCGATGGCGAACGGTTTCTTCTTTGTCGTCGTCACGCTGGATCAGGTCTTCACCGGTCTCGTCGTCCTTGCCTTCCACTTTCGGCGGGTTGTACTGAATGTGGTAGGTACGGCCCGAGGCCAGGTGCACGCGGCGGCCAGCCATGCGGCCGACGATTTCCTCGTCGTCCACGGCAATTTCGACCACGGCATCGATGTCGACACCGGCAGCGACCATGGCTTCGGCCTGCGGGATGGTGCGTGGGAAGCCGTCGAACAGGCAGCCGTTGGCGCAATCAGGCTGGGCAATGCGCTCCTTCACCAGGCTGATGATCAACTCGTCGGAGACCAGCTGGCCGGCATCCATGACTTTCTTCAGCTCCAGGCCCAGCGGGGTACCGGCCTTGACGGCGGCACGCAGCATGTCACCGGTGGAGATCTGTGGAATACCGAACTTTTCGGTGATGAACTTTGCCTGAGTACCTTTACCGGCCCCGGGAGCTCCCAGCAGAATTACGCGCATCTTGTGCTCCTCAAATTTTTTTATGAAATTCAATGGATTCGGCAACCAGGGCCAAGTCCGGAAAATCGGGTATGACCATAAATCGGTCAGAAGGCTGCTCAAGATACACAGCGCCCGGCAGCCAGACAAGCGTCCCAAAGTTGCAGGAATGCGCCACTTGCGGCTGACCGGGCAGGCGGTTGCGCCCGGCGCAACCACCCTTCCCGACATTGTGCCGGGCCTGTATGACACTCGCCAGACATGACCCGGGCTTGCCCTTAGCCGGTGTTGCGCAGCCCGGCAGCAATACCCGCCACGGTCACCAGCAAGGCCTGCTCCAACGGGCTGTCCAGAGCGGCTTCGCGGCTGCGCGAGCGGGCCAGCAACTCTGCCTGCAGGCGGTGCAACGGGTCCAGATAGGTATTGCGCAGGCTAATGAATTCCAGTGTCTCGGGGCTGTGCGCCAGTAGCACCGGCTGCCTGGTCAGGCCCAGCACCACCTGGCACGACTGCGACAATAGGTCGCGCAGGTGCGCACCTAAAGGGAGCAAGTGCGGTTGCACCAGACGTTCGTCGTAGGCCTCGGCAATTTGCGCATCGGCCTTGGCCAGGACCATTTCCAGCATGTCGATGCGAGTGCGGAAGAACGGCCATTGCTCACGCATCTGCGCCAGCAACTCACCCTGTCCCCGGGCCAAGGCGTTCGTCAGCGCGGTTTCCCAGCCCAGCCAGGCCGGCAGCATCAGCCGGGTCTGGGTCCAGCCGAAGATCCACGGGATGGCGCGCAGGCTTTCGATGCCCCCGGCGCGACGCTTGGCCGGGCGGCTGCCCAGCGGCAGGCGCCCCAGCTCCTGTTCTGGCGTCGACTGGCGGAAGTACTCGACGAAATCGGGGTTCTCCCGTACCACGCTGCGGTAGGCCTGGACGCCATCGGCGGCCAACTGGTCCATCACCTCACGCCAGGCCGGCTGCGGGGGCGGCGGTGGCAACAGCGTGGCTTCAAGCACGGCAGCCAGGTACAGGTTGAGGTTTTGCTCGGCGATGCCCGGCAGGCCGAACTTGAAGCGAATCATTTCACCCTGCTCGGTGGTGCGGAAACGCCCCGCTACCGAACCCGGTGGCTGCGACAGGATCGCGGCATGGGCCGGGCCACCGCCTCGCCCGACCGTACCGCCACGGCCATGGAACAGCAGCAGCTCGACCTGATGCTCGGCACAGATACGCACCAGGTTTTCCTGAGCCCGGTACTGCGCCCAGGCAGCAGCCGTGGTGCCGGCGTCCTTGGCCGAATCGGAGTAGCCGATCATCACTTCCTGCGGGCCGCGCAGGCCTGCGCGGTAGCCCGGCAGGCCAAGCAGGCGCTGCATGACCGGGCCGGCGTTGTCGAGGTCGGCCAGGGTCTCGAACAGTGGCACCACACGCATGGGGCGGGTCAGGCCGGCTTCCTTGAGCAACAGTTGTACCGCCAGTACATCCGAGGCGGCCCCCGCCATGGAGATGACGTAAGACCCCAGCGAGGCGGCCGGTGCAGCGGCCACTTCCCTGCAGGTCGCCAGCACTTCGGCGGTGTCCGCTTGCGGCTTGAAATGCGCAGGTAGCAGGGGCCGGCGGTTTTTCAACTCGGCCTGGAGGAACGCGATGCGCTGCTCCTCATCCCAGTCGGCGTAACGCCCCAGGCCCAGGTAATCGGTAATCTCGGTCAGCGCATCACGGTGGCGGGCAGCGTCCTGGCGCACGTCCAGGCGGCCCAGGAACAGGCCGAAGGTGACCGCACGGCGCAAGCAGTCAAGCAGCGGGCCTTCAGCGATAACGCCCATGCCGCATTCGTGCAGTGACTGGTAGCACAGCTCCAGCGGCGCGATCAGCTCGCGGTTCTCCACCAGCACGTCGGCACCGGCCGGTTGGTTGCTGGTCAAGGCCGACTGCGCCCATGCGCGTGTCGCACGCAGGCGGTCACGCAGTCGCTTGAGCACTGCGCGGTAGGGTTCGGCACTGTCGCCGACCTGTTTGTGCAGGGCGTCGCTGGCCTGCTGCATGGACAGCTCGGCGGCCAGTGCGTCGATATCGCGCAGGAACAGGTCGGCGGCCATCCAGCGCGCCAGCAGCAACACTTCGCGGGTGACGGCAGCCGTTACATTGGGGTTGCCATCACGGTCCCCACCCATCCACGAGGCAAAGCGGATCGGCGCGGCCTCCAGCGGCAGGCGCAGGCCAGTGGCATCCAGCAGGGCCTTGTCGACCTTGCGCAGGTGGCTGGGGATAGCGTGCCACAGTGAATGCTCGATCACTGCGAAACCCCACTTGGCTTCGTCTACCGGCGTAGGCCGGGTGCGGCGGATTTCTTCGGTGTGCCAGGCCTCGGCGATCAGCCGGCGCAGGCGTTCGCGCACTTGCTGGCGTTCTGCCGCGGTCAGGTCACGATGGTCCTGTGCGGCCAGTTGGCCGGCGATCGCGTCGTACTTCTGGATCAGCGTGCGACGGGCCACTTCGGTGGGGTGTGCGGTGAGCACCAACTGGATATCGAGCTTGGCCAGTTGCCGGGCCAGGGCGTCGTTGCTGTGGCCGGCCTGCTTCAGGCGCCCCAGCAGTTCGGGCAGTACCCGCGCTTCGAAAGGTTCGGGTTGGTCAGCGTCGCGGCGGCGGATCAACTGGTACTGCTCGGCCATGTTGGCCAGGTTGAGGAACTGGTTGAAGGCTCTCGCTACGGGCAGCAGGTCTTCTTCGGCCAAGTCCGCCAGGGTTGAACTCAGTTGCTCACCAGGGCCGCGGCGGTCGGCCTTGGCACTGTGGCGGATGTCCTCGATTTTCTGCAGGAACGCATCGCCATGCTGCTGGCGAATGGTTTCGCCAAGCAGTTCGCCCAACACATGGACATCTTCACGCAAACGCACATCGATATCGGTCATTGGCGCTCTCTCCGTTGCATCCCTATCAGCCTCAGCGCGCCCTGTGCAAGCGCGGGTTAACCCGTGAATAACCCAAGGCGGTGCCTGGCACCGACGTTGCCGGTGTTCGCGGGTAAACCCGCTCCTACAGGGGGGGCGGTATCCCCCAAGAGTGCCCATAGCCGGGCGACGATGGCAAGCCGTGATCGGCCAAACCAAACTAAAGTGAAAGCACAGCACTCCCATGCAGTGCAGCCTTTCCAGGCGTCAACAGAGGTCATCATGAAAATTCGTGAACTCGCCCAGCATTGGGAACAGAATGCCGCCGGCACCCTCAGCCGTACGGGCCATGTCCTGCACCTGGACCTGGAGTCCGAGGCGCGCCTGGCCGCGCTGATCGACATGTACCCCAAACGCACGGCCGAAGAACTGCTCGGCGAACTGGTCGCAGCCGCCCTTGAAGAATTGGAGGCCAGCTTCCCCTATGTACAGGGCCGCCAGGTCATCGCCACCGACGAAGAGGGTGACCCCCTGTACGAAGACGTTGGTCCTACACCGCGCTTTCTCTCCCTGTCCCGCCAACACTTGCACAACTTGAGCAACGCTACAGTCGACAGCGACAAGTAACCGTCCGCTCCCCCGTTCCGGGCCTGCTCAAGGCCCGGAATACCGCTTCAGCCTGAGAAAGTTCCAGGCAAATCGCACTGACCGATCAGTCAGAAATAGTTATCCGATCATGGCGCTTTTTTCTGAACTATTCGAAAAACGTCCGAGTCGGAGCCAATAGCCATCACGCTAAAACCCTGCACACTGCCCTCGTGCACCGTTGAGCTGAAGCGCGCGGTTTTGTCAGGGATTAAGCGATGGACTGCTACGGACATCGTCGTTATCAGGAGTGATCCAATGGAACTGACCACCATGAAGACCCGCACTAGCAAACTGTCATCCACTCATGTGCGCGGGTTCAAGCTGGCCGCGCTGGCACTGGGCAGTAGCCTGGTCCTGGCCGGCTGTGCGGGCAATCCGCCCACCGAGCAGTATGCCGTTACCCAGTCCGCCGTGAACTCCGCCGTCAGCGCCGGCGGTACCGAGTTCGCCGCCGTGGAAATGAAGGCGGCTCAGGACAAGTTCAAGCAAGCCGAAATCGCCATGCACGACAAGAAGTACGACGAGGCCAAGCGCCTGGCCCAACAGGCCGAATGGGATGCCCGCCTCGCCGAACGCAAGGCCCAGGCAGCCAAAGCCCAGAAGGCCGTGCAGGATGCCCGCCAGGGCGTTCAGGACGTACGTGAGGAAGGCCTGCGCAGCGTTCAGTGAGCCCTGCCCCGCCAACCTTAGCCTTCGCACACGATCAAAGGATGAACACTATGCGCAAACACGTCATGATTCCCGCCCTGCTGGCCCTGAGCGTCGGTCTTGCTGCCTGCTCGCACGATCCGAATGCCAACCTGGAAGCGGCCCGCACCAACTTCTCTTCGCTGCAGAGCAATCCGCAAGCGAGCAAGGTTGCGGCGCTGGAGACCAAGGACGCCCAGGACTGGCTGAACAAGGCCGACAAGGCCTACATGGACCGTGAAGACGAGAAGAAAGTCGACCAACTGGCCTACCTGACCAACCAGCGCGTCGAAGTGGCCAAGCAGACCATTGCCCTGCGCACTGCCGAAGCTGAACTGAAGAACGCCTCGGCCCAGCGCGCCCAGGCCAAGCTGGATGCCCGCGACGCGCAGATCGCCAAGCTGCAGGAGAGCCTCAACGCCAAGCAGACCGACCGCGGAACGCTGGTGACCTTCGGCGATGTACTGTTCGACTTCAACAAGGCCGAACTCAAGAGCAGCGCTTACCCGAACATCACCAAGCTGGCGCGGTTCCTCCAGGAAAACCCGGAACGCAAGGTGATCGTCGAGGGCTACACCGACAGCGTCGGCTCGGCCAACTACAATCAGACACTGTCCGAGCGCCGTGCCAACAGCGTGCGCATGGCACTGGTACGTGCCGGGGTAGATCCGGCGCGTATCGTTTCGCAAGGCTATGGCAAGGAGTACCCGGTAGCGGACAACTCGAGCAACTCGGGGCGTGCGCAGAACCGTCGGGTGGAGGTGACCATCTCCAACGACAACCAGCCGGTGGCACCACGCTCGGTGAGCCAGGCTCAGCGGTAAGGCTGGAACGCTGAAAGGACAAGCCCCGCGATTGAGGCGGGGCTTTTCTTTGTTCGCCGATAATGTTGTGGCGCCTGTGAGATCGAGCGCCGCCCGCGCGGCGCATCGCGAGCAAGCTCGCTCCTACATCTGTTTCGGGCCAATTATTCCTGTGGGATTTGCGCGCGAACGCCTTGGTGCATG